>NZ_JBSIBX010000005.1:0-263532 GCF_058245105.1 Chryseobacterium sp. UF-81
CACCTGCGGTGCGCCGAAACTGTTTTAACTCAATCCATAACCGAGATAGATTTATTTTTTCTCTTTTAAAATTCCTTTTAAAACCTTCAGTTTTCCATCAACAGGCTGGTCCGTTTTCAGGCCTAAGATTTCAGTTACCAAAGGGTATACATTAACATTAGCAAATTCACTGATTACCAGATTATTTTTGAATTCAGGGCCCCAGGCATAGAATGTAGCCTTCATTTCAGGGACAATCTTTGGATTATAACCGTGTTTCCCTACGGATGTTTTCTTGCCTTTTTCTAAAAATATTTTCGGAGCCTTTGGGATCAGAAGGATCTGCCCGATTCTGTCATATTTATCATCTCTGGTTGCAAAATGCAGGTATTTAGGCAATTTTTTGTCCAGATATACTTCATAATCATCTGTTCTATTGGCTTTCAGCTCTTTATAAACGGCTTTAACCTCAGCAGGATTTTTGACATATACTCTAAGCAAGGTCTGGGAATTGTAAAAATCGAATCTGTTTTTATCAAGAAGCATAGCCGGAATTTCCAGTGGAGCTCCACCATCCACTTTTATCATCCCGTGATCGGAAACAAAAATAAAGTTGACATTTTTCAGGCCAAGGTTATTGACTTTCTGAACAAGCTCTCCAATAGCGCTGTCAATCAGATGAACTGCATCCTCTGTTTCAGGACTATCCGGACCATAATGATGGCCGCTTCCGTCAACTTCCGGAAAATACAGGGATATAAAATGTGGTCTTTTTTCTTCAGGAAGCTTCAGCCAGTTCACGACTTTATCCACTTTTTCGGAAGGTTTAAATTTTTCATGATACGGATAATAATAGGAAGGTCTCATTCCTCCTGCATTGCTTGCAGAACCTACCCACATCAGAGATGCAGAAATCATTCCCTGCTTTTCAGCCAGCGACCACAGCGGGGTTCCGCCATACCAGCTGCCGTCTTCAGCATTTTTTTTATTGCTCATCGCGTAAGGCTCTTTTCTTTTGTAGTCATAGAAAAAATTATCAATCAGGCCGTGATGGGAAGGATAAAGCCCCGTGATCAGGCTCCAGTGATTGGGAAATGTAATGCTTGGATAGCTTGGAATCATTGCGTCAGCCTGGACCCCATTAGCCGCCAGCTTCAGAAGATTTTCAGCATTGTATTTTTTAGCGTAATCATACCGAAAGCCATCAGTAGAGATCATGATGACATAAGGTTTTGTAAGGGCCTCAGCACTGTTGGTACGGCCGGAGATAACTATCTGAGCGGTATCTATATTTGTCTGTTGGGCAGAGATGACCAAAGAAAAAAGCAGCAGTAAAATTTGTATTCCTCGCTTCATTATTAAAATTTTCGGCAAAGTTACGGTCTATACTGCTCCCGGGAAAGTTTATCAGATTAAAAGTATATTAAAACAGATTAAAATTTTAAATATCCCTTTTCATTTCAAACTGGGACACCCAATTTTTAAGCCCGGCTGCATGTAGAAAGGCAGAAGTATTTTCCGAAGTATCGTCTACATTGTTTACAGAAATAGCCTGACCTTCATTCATCTTCTCTATTGTGCTCAAAAGTTTTGTGCCAATCCCCTGTCTTCTGGAATTTTTATCAACAGCAATCTGGTAGATTTTTTTAGCAGCAGGATTGTAAACGATATATCCTTTAAGCTGCTCATCTTTATACGCTCCAAGAATTGCACAGCTTTGGCGGATATTCTCAAGTACCATTACCGAGCTTTGCCATGATGGCTCCATATCCCAGAAAGACTTGAATTTTTCCCATTGAAAGTTTCCAATTTCTTTTATTGAAATATTGGGATCCTTTTCTTCAAGATTAATAATTCCGTTAAAGCACAACAGCTTCCGTACGATTTTAAAGCCTAAATTTTCATACGCTCTGATAGCAGGATCATTACCTTCGATCACTTCAAGACTTAGCACGTCTATTTTCCGTTCTTTGGATATGGAAAGAATATAATCGTACATTTTTCTTACCAGGCCCTGTCCCCTGAATTCCGGGATGATGCCGGTACCTCCATTATATGCTATGCTCTTTCCATTTTCCTCTTTTTCGGCATGAAGGATAAATCCTGACAGCTTTCCTGCTTCAAATGCACCTGCAGACAGATTCAAATCTATTTTATCTGCTGCAATTTTCAATTCAAGCTGTTCCAATGACAGGTGGAAGGGAACAATATAATCTGAAAAGGATCTGTTAAAGACAGATAAAAGCTCATCTGTAGCAATATTTTTTAAATTTCCGATCTCCATAGCTTATTTTTATCCAAAAACTATCAAAGGTATAAAAAACGTTTATTACTACGGAAATACAACATTCCAAATATTGCCGCAGACAAATAAAAAATGCCTCCGGATATCAGAGGCATTGGGATGAATTATAATTTTATGTATTATTCTTTAATCAGTTTCTCATACGTCAGACTTCCGTCTTTTAAAGTGATCTCAAAATAATAAATTCCCGGCTTCAGATCTCTGACATTAATGTCTTCTCCTTCCGGTTTTACAGATCTTACTTTTCTTCCTGCCGATTCATAAATATCAACAGACTTTATTTTATCTATATTTTTGATACTAACCGTTTCTTTAGCAGGATTTGGATATAGAACGGTCTTTTTACTTTCCGATGCATTAACATCATCTACGCCTAATACTGTGTTAAAAGAAACTGCAGTAGTACCACAACTATCTGCACCATGATAACCAACAGTAAGACTGCCTAATCTTCTTGCATAAGCAATATTCAATGGACTATTTGGTGGAAAATTAAATACATAATCATTAGCATCACCAGTATTTAAAGCTCTTGTTCCTATTACGGTCCGCACTCCTGATACTACTGTATTAGATGTTACTGTCCAGTTTTGAGTTGCATCTGTTGCAGGTGCTGTAAAACTTCCAGTAAAATTTCTATCAGTAAAATTTGTACCATCAAAAAGAATAACATCTCTGCCTGCATCAGACATACCTGTAGCATTAAACGCCAAGCCAAGCCAACTTGTTGATGGGCCTATAAGTGTAACTGTAACCAACGTGCTTGTTACATCTATTTTAGCAGAATATGTTAAATCTGTTCCTCCGTTAGAAAAAAGAGATACAGTTCCTGTTGAATATGTTTGACTTTTTATATTAGAAAAGGCAAAAAATCCAATTAGTAATAATGTAATTTTAAGTTTCATATGATCAATTTTTTAGTAGGTTAATAATATCCTGGTTTTTTGAAAATAAAGCGTATTCAAAAATAGTTTTCCCCTGTTTATCAGATAATGTTTTATTGGCTTTGTTCTTTAGTAACAGCTCTACTATTTCCCTGTTCTGGGACTGAACAGCGTAGATCAGCGGAGTTATTCCATTGGTATCCGCAATGTTCGGGTCAGCCTTATTTTCCAGCAATTTTTGGGTAAGATTCTTATCTCCTTTAAAGACAGAAGCCGTTAAGGCCGTTCCTTCCCCGCTTGCATAGTTTATGTTTTTAACGTGGGTAATCAAAAATTCTGCAACAGGGGTATTTCCCCGGTAACACGCTAAAATAAGTGTCGAAAAACCATTTTCATTGGTTTTGTTGATGATATCCGGATCCTGCTTCATGAGCTCTTTCACTTCAGCTACTGTTCCGCTTCTGGCAATATCAAATATTGATTTTACTTTTTCCTGTGCAGACATGGTAGAAAAGCTCAGGAAAATACTTATAATGATGATGATGATATTTTTCATTGTTTTGTCATTACATAATTGTATTCTACATTGACACTTTCAGCAATCTTTTTGGTGACCATTTTTGGAATTGTCACCTTGTGATCAGCAGGTTTTGCCACAAAGCTTCCCTGCATATAGATCTTCCCATCTTTGCTGTAAACAGAAGCTGCGGAAGAAACGGCCTTGTCTACACCATGAAAATTCAGGGTTCCCTGAACGGTATACTTTTGTGGTGAGGCTGTAAGTTTGGTTTTGTCAAAATTCAAAATCTTTCCTTTGAAGGTTGCCTTAGGATATTTTGCTGTTTCTGCATAGCTTTCATTGAAATGCTCTTCCATTAATTTGGTTTTAAAATGAAAGTTCTTCACAGCGGAAACGGAAGCCATTTCCCCGTTATCTGTATTCAGAACAACCACATTGTTGTCATCTTTAGCATATACATCTTCGAACAGCGGCACGGATGCCTCAAAGGTTACACTGCCTGTTTTTGAACTGTATTTCTGGGCTGAAGCAAAGCCTGTGAAAAACAGTATACTGCTTATTACTATGAGTCTTTTCATATCGGATATTTTAATTTTCAGCAAGCCCGTCGGCTTTCCATTTTATAAAGGTGTTAATCTGGGTCTGAGATAAGGATCCGCCCTGCGGCATTTTTCCCGGATCTCCGTTGGGTCTCTGTATCCTGTCTAGAATACCATCAATATTGTTTTTTACGTCTGTATAGGTCGTAAGAGGCTTAAAACTTCCTGCAGAATGACATCCGATACAGTTGTTATCAACAATTGACTTTACGTCGGAATTGTATTTTACAGTCACTGTAATTGGGGTATTATCTGAGATCTCCTCATAAGTCCTGCTGTCACAGGCAGTAAACAGGGTGGCTGATGATAGTAGGTATAGTATCTTTTTCATCTTAAAAAACTCTGTAAAGGTTAAACCCAAAGAAAATCTGCCCCTTTCCCCACTTTCCTACGGCATTGGAAAGATATCCTATATCCGAATTGATTTGGGAATTGCTGAATAAAAGCTGGAAAACATGTCCCCCGGTTTCTATATCCATCCCCAGTGAGAGCGGATTTTTATAGAAACTGTGATTATCAAAATTCACAAAATATTCTGCGTTGATGGAAATTCTTTTGGAAATTTTGTAGCGCCCTCCCAACCCGGTCAGGAACTGGTTTTTATCTTCAATAGCCGGATCATAAAGATTTTTATGTATATATGAAGGGCTTAGCTGCAAAGAAAACTTATCATTGAATCTTCTGGAGATTAATGCCTGGGTAAGATAAGATAGCCTGTCGCCGAATCTTAGATGGGGATAATTGTCCTTATCAAGGTCTGTATTTAAAGCCATCACATTATAGCCTACAATATCTGCCGGAAAATTTTCAGTCTGATTTACAAGTTTATATTTTACGGCGCCTTCAAAAGTTTTCATATTTGTTTCTCTGGAAAGGCTGACTGAAATACCGTCTGTAACACCGTAAATAACCCCTAGTTTGGTAGAGGCATCGTCCAGGCCGAAAAAGTTTTTAAATCCCGTACTGATATCTCCGAAACGGTGAGCCACAACAATGTACCATTCATTTTTAGCAGAGAGCTTTGTGGATTGCCCTGTGACGATCTGCAAAGCTTTAAAAGCCGGCTGTGAAGTTGATGTGGTTGTTTTGAGAGTGTCAATATCTTTTAGCAGATCTTCCTGTGCTGAAACAAGACCTGACACCAATACCGACAAAAATAAGAGAGTTTTTGTCATATACAATTTGAATTAAATTATGATATAACAAACTTATCGAGTTATCGATTTAAAAGTGTGTGATAAAAGTCACCATAAAAATTGTTTTTATCAATGATAAAAGCAAAATAATTAAAACCCCACATATTAGACGCGCCTAACATTTTCATTCACAAGGATTTTGATCCCTTCTTTGGTCTGAAGAATTTCACCTTCGTTTTCAATTTTTTTCAAAACTCTGCTCACAACTTCCCTGGAAGTGCCTAAATTGTTGGCTATTTCCCGGTGTGTAATTTTTAAAGTGCTGCTCCCAGTCGCTGAAATCTGCTGTCGGATATAGTTCAGAACTCTTTTATCAAGTCTGTGAAACACAGCATCATTTACCATATTCATAACATCTGAGAAGCGTCTGTCATATTCATGATAAAATACCCTGTTGATCTCAGGAAAACGGATCAGCCAGCCGTGGATCACAGAAACAGGAATGAGAATAACTTCGGATTCTTCTTCTGCAACAGCATACACTCTGCTGGTATAATCTGTAAAGATGGACGAAAAGGTCATCAGGCAGCTGTCATTGGGTTTTATGTAGTAATAGATCAGCTCTCTCCCATCATTGAGAGTAAAGACTTTTATAGAACCCTTAATGAGAAAAGGAACGTATTTATTTTTTTGCCCTTCCCTGATAATTTCTGTTTTTGATTTTATTTCAGTAATAACTGCATTGGCATGCAGCTCATTTAAAAAATCATCTCCTAAAAAGCCAAATTTATTGAGAATAAATTGATTATTTATCATATCTGTTATATCATATCTAAACAAATTTAGAAAAATATAAGTATAAGAATGAATAAAATTATTTTAACAATTGATTATTTTAAAAAGACTGCTCCACTTTTGTGAAACAGTCTTTTTAAAATTCATATTTAGTTCTGAAATAGCGATACAACCACTATTTAACTTCAGATGCACAGACCATTATAAATCTATAAAAAGAAATTTGCTCTGGCTTAATTATTCAGATTTTTCAGAACTAGTCATTATAATCTGTATTTTAAATTCAGCCCATAAAAGAAATACGATTTGTTTGGACCAGGGTTAAGATCCGTGGCGAGTCCTTTTGGGTAACCATTTCCTGTATCAGAATCATTAATACTGTTTCCTAAGAACAGGAATGTATAATTGATTTGATTGGTTAAATTATTTCCCATGATATAAGCATCCACATCAAATTTTCCAAAAGTTTTTTTATATCCTAATTTAGAATTAAGTAAGCCAAAATCTTTTACGAGATTGGTATTTTCAAAATCTGTGTATACATTGCCCAGATAATTATAAGTATTTACGAGATAAAAGCCAGGTTTTGTATATAAATCCAAACCGACAGCATATTTATTTCTGGGAACCCCGACAACAGTTTTATGATCGTAAGTTTGTTCGCCGCCCAATAATCTTGTTTTGAAATCTTTATATTTTGCGTCGTAATAAGAAAGATTCACAAAGGGAGCGATTTTGTTAAGGAATGAGTTGTCATTTTTGTACAGGTAACCAACACTTACTTCCAGACCACTATTTTTCTGACTTCCTGTATTTGCCCAATAGGTCTGGTTATTAGAATTAGGTATTGTGAGCTGAGTTAATTTATTAGAATAATCAATTCTGAACAAAGAAACCTGATAATCCAGCTTGGTATCTAATAAAAGTCCGTGTACACTGAAATCTACCATTTTAGCACGTTCCGCCTGCAGATCATTATTAGCGGTATTTGTATAATTTATAAAAGATGAACCTGCAGTAGGAGCATTGTATCCTTCACTATAGCTTAGATTAAAAATCTGATGTTTCCATTCTTTTTGTAAAGCAAAATGTGGAGTATAAGCCGTTTCATACTGTTTTCCGAAAGACTGATCTTTTTTTCCTGCAATTAATCCGGGAAGCGCATACAAATCCTTTCTGTCATAATTAGTTTTATTCGCACTTACTCCTGCAAGTAAAGTTAAGCCCCAAGGTTTATATGTTAAATAATCTATTGCGAAATAAGTGGCCTGATTATTATTATACTTAAAATAAGAAGCTCCCGATATTCCTGTAGTTTCCAGCGGATTTGTAATTGACCCTGTAAAACGGTAGCTTGAAGTTGTAGACATTGAATTCTGAATTTCTGCCCCAAAGTCCAACCTGTTCTCGAAGTCTTTGAATCCATTTTTCAGAGTAAATGTGGAACGCAAACCTACATTTGGTGAGCTTGATACTCCGTAAGCTCCTGCAGAAATACTTTCTGTATTTCCATTATAGTAAAATATGGTCGTGTAATTTCTAAGGTTCGGAAGAATATTAACAGAGTTGCTAAGCCCTACTCTGGTAGATTTTATTTTTGTTCCCGAATTTTTACGAATATAGGCCGGATTTCCGTTATCGATTCCTGCATAATAATCGTCATAAGAAATTTGTCCCGAAGTGTGCTCGTAAGAATATGCCTGGCTTCCAAAAAAACTTAACTGATCATTTTTTCCAAGCTTTACTGTTCCGTTTACGTTAAAAAAGTTTTTTAACCCACTTCCGTTCGGTCTGTAACCATCAGTTTCAAGATGACCATAAGCTGCGTTAACCGAATAGTTTTCATCAGCAACATTCAGCTGAGTACGGGACTGAAATGTTTTAAAAGCACCTACCAAAACATTTTCGGAAACTGTAATGCCTTTTGTAAAATCAGGACGTGTATAAAACCGAACCACTCCGCCTACTCCGCCGCCATACATTGTTGCTGCAGGGCCTTTGATAACCTCAACATTATTGACGTACGCAAAATCCAAATCATCCAAAATGGTGATTCCTTCAGCATTTGTTAATGGCATATTATTCCAATATGCTTTTACCCCCCAGTTATTAAACTTCTGATCGTTTCCATATCCACGAACAACTAATCTCTGACCTCCAAAATTAGTCCGTTTATCAACTTGTAATCCGGACATTGTAGATAACGTCTGTTCAATGGCAGCAGGATTGTTCCTGTTTAATTCTTCTTCCGAAAGTGTTTCTACAGATTGTGCATGTCTTTTAAATTCTGCACGTTCCTGCTTTATTTTTTTTCTTCCCTGGATAGCAACTTCTTCTATATTGCTTTCTGATGATTGTTGGGCATTTGCGATTACACAGCTAAGCAAAGCTGCAATGCATATATATTTTTTCATTGATTAAAAAATTAATTATTTGTCGTTTTTAAATGTTTTATAGCAGGTTGAAAACACCTTCCGGAGGCGGAATTATAATTGACAAACAAGATGTACTTTTTAATCTTTTTAAATATTCTGATTTTTGTTTTAAATGAAATATGTTGAAAACCCGCAATTCTCCACCATCAAAAAAAATAAAAGAATTGGAAGTTTTTACTATCTTTTTTCCTTGTAAAGGCACACCGAAATGTCGCCATGCAACTATTTTCTTGGTAACGAAAAAAGCAGAGAAATTCAATATAGAATTAAGGACAATGTCTTTTTTATCCAGGTAACAATAAAAATATTTAGTCCCGTTTATAAAATTAATGTTGATGACATCATAAGAAAAGCCATTGAGAATAAATTCTTTCTCCTCTTTCCATTCTGCTTTTACTAAATCTTTTTCAGAAAAACAGATCGTTTCAGACTTATTAAATTTACGTTCTAAAATATGAGATTGTGTTTTTTCGTATACTTCAGTTTTAATATAGGAAATAACAGGATGAATCATATTAAAAAATACGATTACTAAAGGAATAAATAAAAATGTAAAGAATAGTTTTTTGTGCAAAATGAGAAAATTATTGTCTTTGAGGAATTAATTCTCCATCAGGTTCTGCCGAAATAAATTTCGGAATATTTATTTTGTAAAGCTTTTTGGAATCTTTTACCATATATTCTACCCAATTTTCTTTTGGATTAAATTTTTGAGTATGCATTGTATTTTCCACAGGCGATCCTGAAGGCATGGTTTCAAAATTATCTGCCTGATCTGTACTTTGTAAATTACCTTTTATAGTAATTAAATTGCCAGAATTGGTTTGAGTAAAATTGATGGTATTTCCTTCCGCTTTCAAAGATTTAATACGGATATTATCTTTGTTATTCTTTGATTTTAATATAACTTTATAAACCGTTCCTCTCACTCCTGGTCTTCCTCCAAACCAATCTTTTTTTTCTGCGGAAACTAAAATTACACGATCCTGATATAATGAGGAAACCGGCGCTTTACAGGAAAACGCCAGTATCCAAAATATGATTATAAATAATTGATTATTCATTTTTAATTATCTTCTCCATCATCAGTTACTTTGCTTAAAACCAGATAATTTCCACTGTAAATAACTTCACCTTTGGATTCAGCTTTCAGGATGTAATTTCCAGGAGTTAATCTTTGACCAAATTCTTCATCAGATTTTACATTTTTCTTACTGTAAACCACTCTTCCCGATGCATCAAAAATACTTATATCTACAAAACTGTATTTAGTAGAATCAAATCGTAAATGCGAAATTCCTTTTGAAGGATTCGGATATAATTTTGTTCCGTCTTTTTTAGATTTTACATCTCCTGTTGCCAATGCAACTACTGTGTTTTGATTAGTCCAGGCTCCTCTTCCGTAAGTAGACACCAAAACTGTTCTTGTTGCAGGCCGGTAATCTAAATTGGTAATTCTTATATTTCCAATATTTCCGCTAATGGAAGCCCAGGTCGGCGATGCAGAAAGGAAATTGGTTGTGCCCCATACTCCCATTTCTGTTCCTACGATTACTTCATTGGCATCGTCAGGATTTCTTAAAACCGTTCTTACCGGCATATCAGGAAGATCACCTTCTTTGTTTTGCCATGTAGTTCCTCCGTCGGTAGAATAGAATATACTTGTAAGATTATAATTAGATAATGTCGCAATAATTTCACTCTCGCTTGATCCAAATTCTATGTCAGAAATTGTTCCTGTAGCAGGAGATGTTATAGCCGTAGAAACATACGAAGTTGTATCGGCATTGGTGATTTTAAAGATCCTTCCCAAATTAGTTCCTACAAACAATGTCGTAGATGCAGCTGTATAAGGAGAAACTTTCATCCAGGAAATCTGTTCGCCGCTTTGTGCTGTTCCTACCGTTACTATATTATTCGTAAATGTTGTTGCTGTTGCAGATAGTCCACTTGTTCTGAATAGAGTTAATCCTGAACGGTAAGAATAGAAAACATTGTTTATTCTGTCTAAAGCAATCTCATTTACAAAATGCCCGTAAGCATTTCTATTAGCACTTGAGATAAGATAATAGGTATTGTTTGTCAGTAAGTAATGATTATTGTACACATAGCCTGCAATTTCATAATCATCCTGATCATCATATTCTGTATACATTCCGTCTCCTCCTGTAGCAGACTGACTGGTAAGGAAGTTGTTAGCCTGTGGAGCACCATACAACCACCATGAACCATTATCCTGTGCACCGGCTAATAACTCTTCATTAGCTGGGGTTTTTATAGGATTAAGCATTGCGCTGTAAAACTGTGTTACATTATATCTCCTATTTCTCACTGAAAAACCGGTAGTTGAAGCAATATTATTTTTATTGGCTACAAAAAAAATTCCTCCGTCATTTCCAAACATCATCTGATTGGTAGCATAGCTGTTAAAAGGATTAAAAACTATTGCGTGCTGATCGGCATGTACAGTTGAAACCTGTAAAGCAGCCATATTATTGTTGTTGGACCATTTTGAGATCTGTGTCCAGCTTACTCCGCCATTGGTTGATTTATACAGGTCAATTCCTCCTGCATATAGGGTATTGTCATTTTGAGGATCTGCTGCAATAACTAGATCATATGAAGATTGTCCTCTTGTAAAATCATTCGCCGGAATACTGGTATCTGTAGCAGTAGGCAATGTTACCACTGGTGAGGCATCATTGGTTGCCTGCCACGTAGTTCCTCCATCTGTAGATCTTGCAATACGTACCGGCTCCGAAGTACTGTTTGCTCCCTGCATAAGAGCATACACTTTATTGGGATCTGTTTTTGAAAGACTAAAGTTTACTCTTGATCCTGCATTTACAACATTATAAACCTGATTAAAATTATTACCATCTGCTGATTTAAAAATTCTGCCTCCTGAATCTATATTTGTGAATCGGGAACTTCTGGTAGAAACCCATACTGAATTATCCGCACCTATTTCTATCTGTTGGATAGAATATCCTGTAGTACTGGTTGTACCGGTAGTTGTATTTAAGGCAAGTAAGTTGCTGTTCTTGGTAAATGTTGTACCACCATCCGTAGACTTGTATAATCCGGCCTGGCTTAGTCCCTGCCATCCGTCATTAAAAGAAATCCCTACATAAGCACCACTTACTCCGGCATATACTTCTGAAACACCATTATTATTTCTTACTTTAATATCATTGATATAAAAATTACCGTTTCTGATCCCATTAGTATATGTTGCCGGTATGGTAAAAATCTGTGTCCAGGTTGTACCACCATCTGCAGACTTCCATATTCCTGAGCCTATGGCATCACCAGTTGCAGATTCTCCGGTACCTACATAAATAACCTGGGGATTATTCGGATCATAAGTAATACATACCACAGAAGTATTTGCCCAAAATGTACTTAGCGGCATCCATTCATTGGTACTTATCGAAGGGTCCTGATTCACCCAAAGTCCTCCGGAAACCCCTCCTGCAAAGACCCTTTTACCTGCAGGATCATTAGGATCAAACATAATTGCCCTTGTTCTTCCTCCTACACTATAAGGGCCTCTTTCGACCCAAGGTTCATTTACTATTTTCGCTGTAGAAGAACTATTGCCGGAAATAAAAGACATCCGCTTGGTAGGGGCATATTTTCCTGCAGTGATGTCTTTATTTACTTTTACAAGTCCTTGAAAATTTGTTTGCCCTGTAACCGGATCCATTGTCCTCTTGTAATCTTCTTCATTATATGGATTAGGTGGGATACCCGCAGCTTTTCCCAGTTTATGCTGTTTTTTTAGATCTTTATCATATTTCGCATAGAGTTGCTGTAACTGCTTCACATCAGCTTTCGTTTTACTTTGAGCAGAAATACCGGTAATTCCTAAAAATAAAATTACGGCAATAGAAAATAATCTTTTTTTCATATTTTTTTTATAAATATAATAAACTTTGATATAAATATCACAAAATTTAATAAGATTTATTAATGATAAGTTGTTATTTTTTTAGGATATGGAGTTATATTCTTATAAAATCAGAAGAAGTTAAAGTTTAGAAATCGTAAGAACATATTTTATTTGGACTAAAAAATCATGATATTGTGTGTTGTATATTTCACTTTGATATAAGAAATAACGGGATGAATCACATTAAAAAACACGATCCTGATACAATAAAGATACTGGCATTTTACAAGAAAACGCCAGTATCTAAAATATCATTATAAATAATTGACTATTCATTCTTAATCATCACCATTACCATTTACTTTTCCCAGTATCAGGAAGTTTCCGCTGTATACTCTTTCTCCTTTGGCTTCAGCCTTCAGAACGTAATTTCCGGGTGCTAATCTTTCACCGAATTCTTCGTCAGACTTCACATTTTTCTTACTGTATACCAATCTTCCCGATGCATCAAATATGCTTATATCTACCGTATTGTATTTAGAACTATCAAATCTCAAATGAGAAATACCTTTTGAAGGATTTGGATATATTCCGGTAACATATTTTTTAGATTTCACATCTCCGGCCGCTAAAGTAGTTGGATTCTGTAAAGTATTCTGAGTTGTCCATAATCCTCTTCCAAAAGTAGAAACTAATACGGTTCTGGTAGAAGGTCGGTAATCTAAATTGGTAATTCTTACATTACCAATATTCCCTGTAATTGAAGCCCAAGTTGGCGACACAGAAAGAAAATTGGCTGTTCCCCAAACTCCCATTTCTGTTCCTATGATCACTTCATTGGCATCATCAGGATTTCTCAATACTGCTCTTACAGGCATATCAGGAAGATTACCTTCTTTGTTTTGCCATGTAGTTCCTCCGTCGGTAGAATAGAATATGCTTGTAACATTATAATTAGATAATGTCGCAATCATTTCACTTTCGTTTGCTCCAAATTCTATATCAGAAATTGTTCCTGTTGCAGGAGACGTTATAGCCGTAGAAACATAAGAGGTTGTATTGGCATTCGTTATTTTAAAGATCCTTCCCAAATTAGTTCCTACAAATAATGTGGTAGATGCGGCTGTATAAGGAGAAACTTTAAGCCATGATACCTGCTCGCTGCCTTGTGCTGTTCCTACAGTAATAGTTGAATTCGCAATATTAGGCGTAACAGCAAGTCCTGTTACTCTAAAAAGAGTCAGCCCAGAACGGTAAGAATAGAATACATTATTTGTTCTGTCTAAGGCCATTTCATTAGCCTGATGTCCCATATCTCTGTTTGCACTTGTTAATATCAGATTATAACGGTTGGTACCTGTCAGTAAATAATGACCATTTTTTGGAGAGCTCCCAATTTCATAGTTATCCTGATCATCATATTCTGTATACATTCCGTCTCCTCCTGCGGCAGACAGACTGGTAAGGAAGTTGTTAGCCTGCGGAGCACCAGACAGCCACAATGAACCATTATCCTGCGAACCGGCTAATAACTCTTCATCAGCAGGAGTTTTTATAGGATTAAGCATTGCGCTGTAAAACTGTGTCACATTATATCTATTATTTCTCACTGAAAAACTGGTAGGTGCAGCAATATCATTTTTATTGGCTACAAAAAAAATTCCTCCGTCATTTCCAAACATCATCTGATTGGTAGCATAGCTGTTAAAAGGATTAAAAACTATTGCGTGCTGATCGGCATGTACAGTTGAAACCTGAAAAGTAGCCATATTATTGGCGTTAGACCATTTTGAAATCTGTGTCCAGCTTACTCCGCCATCGGTTGATTTATACAAATCAATTCCTCCTGCATATAGGGTATTGTCATTTTGAGGATCTGCTGCAATGACGAGATCAGCAAAAGATTGTCCTCTTGTAAAATCATTCGCCGGAATATTGGTATCTTTAGCAATAGGCAATGTTACCACCGGTGAGGCATCATTGGTTGCCTGCCACGTAGCTCCTCCATCTGTAGATCTTGCCATACGTAACGGTTCCGAAGTGGTGTTTGCTCCCTGCATAACAGCATACACTTTATTAGCATCTGTTTTGGAAAGACTAAAGTTTACTCTTGAAACAGTATTTCCAACATTATAAACCTGATTAAAAGTATTACCATCTGCCGATTTGAAAATTCTGCCTCCTGAATCGATGTTTCCAATTTTTGAAGCTCTAGTAGAGACCCAAACAGAATTATCCGCTCCAATTTCTATCTGCTGAATAGAATATCCTGTGGTACTTGGAAGTCCTGTTGTGGTATTTAATGCTAATAAACTGGTATTCTTTGTAAATGTAGTTCCACCATTCGTAGATTTATATAATCCCGCCTGGGCTGTTCCCTGTGTCCCGTCATTGAATGACATTCCTACAGTAGAACCGCTTACTCCTGCATAGACTTCTGAAGTACCGGCATTATTTCTTACTTTAATATCATTGATATAAAAATTACCGTTTCTGATCCCATTAGTATATGTTGCCGGTATGGTAAAAATCTGTGTCCAGGTTGTACCACCATCTGCAGACTTCCATATTCCTGAGCCTATGGCATCATTAGTTGTAGTGTCTCCGGTACCTACATATAAAACTTGTGGATTATTCGGATCATAAGTAATACATACCACTGAAGTATTGGCCCAAAATGTGCTTAACGGAGCCCATTCATTGGTACTGATTGAAGGATCCTGATTTACCCAAAGTCCTCCGGAAACCCCTCCTGCAAAGACCCTTTTACCTGTTGGATCATTGGGATCAAACATAATTGCCTTTGTTCTTCCTCCTACATCGTAAGGGCCTCTTTCAATCCAAGGTTCATTTACTATTTTCGCTGTAGAAGATCCAGATGCATTTGCAGTGATAAAAGACAGTGGCTTTGTAGGAGCATATCTTCCTTGAGCAATCTCCTGATTCAGCTTGGCAAGCTTATAAAAATTAGTTCCACCTGTAACCGGATCCATTGTCCTCTTGTAATCTTCTTCATTATATTCATTAGGCGGGATTCCTGCAGTTTTTTCCAGTTTATACTGTTTTTTATGCTCTTTTTTTAGATCTTTATCATATTTCGCATAGAGTTGCTGTAACTGCTTCACATCAGCTTTCGTTTTAATTTGAGCAGAAATACCGGTAATTCCTAAAAACAGAATTACGGCAACGGAAAATAATTTTTTTTTCATATTTTTTTTATAAATTTAATAAATTCCAATATAAATAAAACAAAATTTAATGAGATTTTTTAACGATAAATCATTATTTTAGGTCAAAGCATTAAAATAATTTAATTTAAAAAGCATAAAATCATATTTTAATATTTTATTTAAGCAAATTCTATATTTTATAAAAAATTATTATATTTATTTGAAATAAATGAAATATCTTCGGTATCTTTTAAAAATATTTTCAATAATTTAATTAAAATCCTTGTTTTTTTTTGCGTTTTATTTGAAAATTGGCTAATATTCAACGCGCTTAACTTGTTGTTATTTTGTCAGGATCGGGAGTTATATTCTCATTAAGGCAGAAGGAGCCGCAGTTTAGAAATCGAAAGAATACATTTTATATTGAATCAAGAAATCATAAAAAATGATTTCAGTCAGAATTTAAACAAAAAAAATGCCTCAAATAAATTTGAGGCATTCTGATTTATTTTGAAAAAAAATCTTAAGCTTGTACGTTGTTCCCACCTAATACGAAAGGCTCAACTTCTTTGATTTCTCCAAATTGCTGCTCGTAGTTAGTGATGTTTTGTTGAAGAGCAGAAAGTACTCTCTTAGCGTGAAGTGGAGCAAGAATGATTCTTGATCTTACTTTAGCCTGCTGTACACCTGGCATTAATTGGATGAAATCTACAACGAATTCAGATGGAGAGTGGTTTACCAATGCTAAGTTAGCATATACTCCAGCAGCTACCATTTCGTTTAATTCGATGTTGATGTTTCCATCTTGAGGATTTTGATTGTTGTCCATTGTTATAAATTATGTTTTTTAAATTCGAAATTTGAGATTGTGAAAATATAAAAATAAATCCAAACCTCAAATTTCAAATCATTAATTTTAGTTAAGGTCTTCAAATTCTTTTTTAGAACCCACAATTACATTCTGGTATTCTTTAAGACCTGTACCTGCAGGAATTCTGTGTCCTACAATTACATTTTCTTTAAGACCACTTAAGAAGTCTACTTTACCGGCAACAGCTGCTTCGTTCAGAACTTTAGTAGTTTCCTGGAATGATGCTGCAGACATGAATGACTTAGTCTGAAGAGCTGCTCTTGTAATACCTTGCAATACAGGTGTTGCTGTAGCAGGAAGTGCTTCTCTTACTTCAACCAAGGCCTGGTCTTCACGCTTCAATTTAGAGTTTTCATCTCTTAATTCTCTTGCAGTAATCATCTGACCTGGCTTGAATTCTTTAGAATCACCAGCTTCAGTTACAACTTTAAGACCGAATACTCTGTTGTTTTCTTCCAGGAAGTCAAACTTATGCTCTAATGCACCTTCAAGGAACTGAGTATCACCTCCATCTACGATAGATACTTTTGTCATCATCTGTCTTACGATGATTTCGAAGTGCTTATCGTCGATTTTTACCCCCTGAAGACGGTAAACTTCCTGAATTTCATTTACTAAATATTCCTGAACCGCAGTTGGACCTTTAATTCTTAAGATGTCATCCGGAGTGATTGAACCGTCAGAAAGTGGCGAACCAGCTCTTACGAAGTCATTCTCCTGAACAAGGATCTGGTTGGAAAGTTTTACAAGGTAAATCTTTCTTTCACCTGTCTTAGCCTCAACAATAAGTTCACGGTTACCTCTCTTGATTTTTCCGTAAGAAACTACCCCATCGATTTCAGTAACAACCGCCGGGTTTGAAGGGTTTCTTGCTTCGAATAATTCGGTAACTCTCGGAAGACCTCCGGTGATATCCCCTGCTTTTGCAGATTTTCTCGGGATTTTGATTAAGACTTTACCAGCCTTAATTTTTTCACCATCGTTTACCATTAAGTGGGCTCCTACCGGTAAGTTGTAACCTTTTTGCTCAACTCCTTTAGAATCTACCACTTTCAAAGTAGGTACGGCTTTCTTATTTCTGGATTCAGAGATTACTTTCTCTTCGAATCCTGTCTGTTCGTCAATTTCAAGCTGGAATGAAATACCCTGGATGATATCCTCGTATTCTACTTTACCAGCAGTTTCAGCAATAATTACCGCGTTATATGGATCCCATTTAGCAATAAGATCACCTTTCTTCACTTTATCACCGGATTTAACGACTAACTGGGAACCGTAAGGTACGTTAGTAATCATTAATGGTGTTCTCTGCTCATTATCGGTAACCAATCTGAATTCTGTTGTACGGGAAACTACTACTTCCGCAGTATTACCGTTTTCATCTTCAGAAGTAATTGTTCTTACCTCATCCAATTCTACGATACCGTCTCTTCTTGCAACAATAGATGGGTTTTCTGAAACGTTAGTGGATACACCCCCTTGGTGGAAGGTTCTCAACGTAAGCTGAGTACCAGGCTCCCCAATTGACTGTGCAGCAATTACACCTACTGCTTCACCCATGTGGATCATCTTACCTGTCGCTAAGTTTCTACCGTAACATTTCGCACAGATACCTTTCTTAGTTTCACAGGTAAGCGGAGAACGAACTTCAACAAACTCCAGTCCTGCTGCTTCAATTCTCTTCGCTAATGCTTCATTAATTACCTGATCTGCCTCAGTGATCAACTCATCTGTTTCAGGATCATAGATGTTATGAAGAGAAACTCTACCTAAGATTCTTTCGGAGATTTTTTCAACGATCTCGTCATTTTTCTTAAGTGCAGTTACTTCAGTACCTCTTAAAGTACCACAGTCGTCTTCAGTAACGATAACGTCCTGAGCAACGTCTACCAATCTTCTTGTAAGATAACCGGCATCGGCTGTTTTAAGGGCGGTATCTGCAAGACCTTTACGGGCACCGTGAGTAGAGATAAAGTACTCAAGGATGGAAAGACCTTCTTTAAAGTTTGCCAGGATCGGGTTTTCAATAATTTCCGCACCGGTAGAACCAGCTTTCTGCGGTTTTGCCATCAACCCTCTCATCCCTGATAACTGACGGATCTGTTCTTTGGAACCCCTCGCACCAGAATCAAGCATCATATATACAGAGTTGAATCCACCTTGATCGGTTTTCATTCTACCCATGATCATTTCAGTTAATCCGGCGTTGGTGTTGGTCCAAACGTCGATTACCTGGTTATAACGTTCTGTATCTGTAATCAGACCCATGTTATAGTTGGCTCTAATTTCATCTACTGCTTCAATAGACTGAGCAATCATTTTCTTCTTCTCAACAGGAACTACGATATCTCCAAGTGAGAAGGAAAGACCTCCTTTGAATGCATTTGAATATCCTAAATCTTTCATTGCATCCAGGAACTTCACTGTTGTAGGGAAGTCGGTATCAGCAAGGATCTTACCGATAACGTTTCTTAATGATTTCTTAGTCAGAAGCTCATTGATATATCCTGACTGTTTAGGAACAATCTGGTTGAATAAGATTCTACCTACAGAAGTTTCGATCAATCTTGTTACTAATTCTCCGTTTTCTTTAACAGGCAGTCTGCATCTTACTTTAGCATTTAAAGAAACTCTTCCTTCAGCATAAGCGATTTCCGCTTCTTCAGGAGAATAGAATGCAAGACCTTCACCTTTTACTTTCATATCTTCTGTAGAGCTCAATTCTTTGGTCATGAAATAAAGACCAAGAACCATGTCCTGAGAAGGTACGGTAATAGGAGAACCGTTTGCAGGGTTCAGGATGTTCTGAGAACCCAGCATCAATAACTGAGCTTCAAGAATCGCTTCTGGGCCTAACGGTAAGTGTACCGCCATCTGGTCACCATCGAAATCGGCGTTGAATGCTGTTGTTACCAACGGGTGAAGCTGAATTGCCTTACCTTCGATCATCTTAGGCTGGAATGCCTGGATACCCAGTCTGTGAAGGGTAGGTGCTCTGTTCAACAGAACAGGGTGACCTTTCATCACGTTTTCAAGGATATCATATACTACAGGCTCTTTTCTGTCGATGATTCTCTTTGCAGATTTCACAGTTTTTACAATACCTCTCTCGATCAGTTTTCTGATGATGAACGGTTTGTAAAGCTCTGCTGCCATATCTTTAGGAATACCACATTCGTGAAGCTGTAAGTTTGGACCTACAACAATTACGGAACGCGCAGAGTAGTCTACCCTTTTCCCTAGTAAGTTCTGACGGAAACGACCCTGCTTACCTTTCAATGAATCAGAAAGTGATTTCAATGGTCTGTTTGATTCCGATTTTACGGCAGAAGATTTTCTTGTATTATCGAATAATGAATCTACTGATTCCTGAAGCATACGCTTCTCGTTTCTCAAGATTACTTCCGGAGCTTTGATCTCCAATAGTCTTTTCAGACGATTGTTTCTGATAATAACTCTTCTGTAAAGGTCATTTAAGTCGGAAGTTGCGAAACGTCCTCCATCCAATGGAACCAATGGTCTCAGTTCTGGTGGTATTACAGGAAGCACACGCATAATCATCCACTCCGGTCTGTTGATCATTCTTGTATTGGCACCTCTCAATGCTTCTACAACGTTCAATCTTTTCAGAGCTTCAGTTCTTCTTTGCTTGGAACCTTCGTTGTGAGCTTTGTGTCTTAAATCGAAAGACAATGCATCAAGATCGATTCTTTTTAACAGATCTTCAACAGCTTCAGCACCCATTCTGGCGATGAATTTGTTTGGATCGGAATCATCAAGATACTGGTTTTCCACAGGAAGAGTTTCCATGATGTCAAGGTACTCTTCTTCTGTAAGGAACTCCATGTTATCGAAATCAGAACCGTCTAATTTTTTAGCAATACCCTGCTGAATCACTACATATCTTTCGTAGTAGATGATCATATCTAATTTCTTAGAAGGAATTCCTAAAAGGTAACCGATTTTGTTCGGCAATGAACGGAAATACCAGATGTGCGCGATAGGCACTACAAGGTTGATGTGTCCGATTCTCTCTCTTCTTACTTTTTTCTCAGTAACTTCTACTCCACAACGGTCACAAACGATCCCTTTGTAACGAATTCTCTTGTATTTACCACAAGCACATTCGTAATCCTTTACCGGACCAAAGATTTTTTCACAGAACAAACCATCTCTTTCAGGTTTATGCGTTCTGTAGTTAATAGTTTCCGGCTTTAAAACTTCTCCTCTTGATTCCTGAAGAATCGATTCCGGTGAAGCTAAACCGATGGTTATTTTATTAAATCTACTTGATTTATTTTTATTTGACATTTGTTAGATTTTAAATTTTAGATTTTAGATTTTAGATTAATTTTTGAATGTTACCATTCAACATTTATAATTTAAAATTTAAAATTATTCCTCTAGTCTTACGTCTAATCCAAGACCCTGTAGCTCGTGAAGTAATACATTGAATGATTCCGGAATACCTGGTTCAGGCATTGATTCACCTTTTGCAATTGCTTCATAAGTTTTTGCTCTACCGATCACGTCATCCGACTTCACAGTCAGGATTTCTCTCAGGATATTTGATGCTCCGAATGCTTCAAGAGCCCAAACCTCCATCTCTCCGAATCTCTGACCTCCGAACTGAGCTTTACCTCCTAACGGCTGCTGAGTAATCAGTGAGTAAGGACCAATAGAACGTGCGTGCATCTTGTCATCAACCATGTGCCCCAGTTTCAGCATATAAATAATACCTACTGTAGCCGGCTGAGTAAATCTTTCTCCGGTACCTCCATCATAAAGGTGAGTGTTACCGAATTTAGGAAGACCAGCTTTTTCTGTATATTCAGTGATCTGATCAAGACTTGCACCATCGAAAATTGGTGTAGCGAACTTCAGACCCAGTTTCTGACCAGCCCATCCAAGAACTGTTTCATAAATCTGTCCGATGTTCATACGGGAAGGTACCCCAAGTGGATTCAATACGATATCTACCGGTGTTCCATCTTCAAGGAACGGCATATCTTCTTCACGAACGATTCTTGAAACGATACCTTTGTTACCGTGACGTCCTGCCATTTTATCCCCTACATTCAACTTACGTTTTTTAGCGATATATACTTTAGCCAACTTCATGATACCTGCTGGAAGTTCATCCCCGATTGAAATAGCAAATTTCTCACGGTTTTTAACCCCCTGAATATCATTGAACTTGATTTTATAGTTGTGAATCAATTGTTTTACCAATTCATTCTTATCGTTATCTACAGTCCAGTCTGCACCGCTTACGTTTACGTAATCTTCAACTGAAGTCAATAATTTATGAGTGAACTTCACACCTTTACCGATGATTTCTTCATCAAGGTCATTGGTAACTCCCTGAGAAGTTTTACCGCCTACCAGCGTGTTTAATTTTTCAATTAAAGTATTTCTTAACTCATCAAACTTAGCCTTGTAAGTGTTTTCAATTTCTTCAAGCTTAAGTTTTTCTTCAGTTCTTTTCTTTTTATCTTTAATATTTCTGGAGAACAATTTCTTGTTGATCACAACCCCTCTTAGTGAAGAATCTGCTTTTAATGAAGCATCTTTTACATCACCGGCTTTGTCACCAAAGATTGCTCTAAGAAGTTTCTCTTCCGGAGTTGGGTCAGATTCCCCTTTTGGAGTAATCTTACCGATCATAATATCACCAGGCTTCACTTCTGCACCGATTCTGATCATACCGTTCTCGTCAAGATCTTTAGTCGCTTCTTCAGAAACGTTAGGAATATCTGCTGTCAGTTCTTCCATACCTAATTTGGTATCACGAACTTCAAGTGAATATTCATCAACGTGGATTGATGTAAACCAGTCTTCACGTACCACTTTTTCGTTGATTACAATTGCATCCTCAAAGTTGTATCCTTTCCAAGGCATGAAGGCTACCACCAAGTTTCTACCAAGAGCCAGTTCTCCGTTTTCAGTAGCATAACCGTCGCAAAGTACCTGTCCTTTATGCACTGTTTCCCCTACTCTTACGTTTGGTCTCAGTGTAATTGTTGTACTCTGGTTGGTTTTTCTGAACTTAGTAAGGTGATATGTTTTAGTAGCAGACTCAAACTGTACTAAATCTTCATCATCACTTCTTTCATATTTGATGGTGATCTTATCAGCATCTACATATTCTACAAGACCTGTACCTTCAGCATTGATCAAGATTCTTGAATCTTTGGCCACCTGCTGTTCCAGACCTGTACCAACGATTGGAGCTTGTGGCTTCAATAGAGGAACGGCCTGACGCATCATGTTGGATCCCATCAATGCACGGTTCGCATCATCATGCTCCAGGAACGGAATCAATGAAGCTGAAATACCAGAAATCTGGTTTGGTGCAACGTCGATAAGGTTAACCTGAGATGGCTCAACTACCGGGTAATCACCATCCAGTCTTGCAATGATTCTGTCTGTTAAGAATTCTCCGTTATCGTTCAATTCTACGTTAGCCTGAGCAATTACTTTATCTTCTTCGTCTTCTGCATTCAGATAAATAGGGTCTGCAGTAAGGTCGATTTTACTGTTTTCTACTTTTCTGTATGGAGTTTCGATGAAACCTAAGGTATTGATCTTAGCATAGATCCCCAGGGATGAAATCAAACCGATGTTTGGTCCTTCCGGAGTTTCAATCGGGCAAATTCTTCCGTAGTGGGTATGGTGAACGTCACGAACCTCGAAACCTGCTCTTTCTCTTGATAAACCACCAGGCCCTAGTGCAGATAATCTTCTCTTGTGAGTGATCTCTGAAAGCGGGTTGGTCTGGTCCATGAACTGAGAAAGCTGGTTGGTACCAAAGAACGAGTTAATTACTGATGTTAATGTCTTAGCGTTTACAAGATCAAGTGGGGTAAAGATTTCGTTATCTCTAACATTCATTCTTTCTTTGATCGTTCTTGCAATTCTTGAAAGACCTACACCGAACTGTCCAGCTAATTGCTCACCAACAGTTTTAATTCTTCTGTTTGATAAGTGGTCAATATCATCAACCTCAGCTTTAGAGTTAACAAGCTCGATCAAGTGTCTTACAATAGCAATGATATCTTCTTTTGTAAGAACTTCAGTTGTAGTCGGAATATTAAGACCTAACTTTTTGTTTAGCCTGTAACGTCCTACTTCACCTAATGAGTATCTCTGCTCAGAGAAGAATAATTTTTCAATGATTCCTCTTGCTGTTTCCTCATCTGGCGGATCTGCATTTCTTAGCTGACGGTAGATATATTCTACAGCTTCTTTTTCAGAGTTTGTAGGGTCTTTCTGTAATGTATTCTGGATGATAGAGAATTCATTGCTGTTTTCTTTGTGAATCAGGATAGATTTCACACCAGCATCAAGAATAAGATCTAAATGTTCTTTTTCAAGAATAGTTTCTCTGTCCAGGATGATCTCGTTTCTTTCGATAGAAACTACTTCACCTGTATCTTCGTCTACGAAATCCTCGAACCATGTGTTCAGTACTCTCGCAGCCAATGTTCTTCCTTCTACTTTCTTAAGGGCAGCTTTAGAAACTTTCACTTCTTCAGCAAGGTCGAAGATCTGAAGGATATCCTTATCAGATTCGTAACCGATGGCTCTTAACAGGGTAGTTAATGGTAACTTTTTCTTACGGTCGATATACGCGTACATCACGCTGTTGATATCGGTTGTAAATTCCATCCAAGATCCTTTGAAAGGGATAATTCTTGAATAATACAGTTTAGTTCCGTTTGCGTGGTAAGTCTGTCCGAAGAATACACCGGGTGAACGGTGAAGCTGCGTAACAATAACTCTCTCTGCACCATTGATGATGAAAGATCCACTAGGCGTCATATAAGGAACCGGGCCTAAATACACATCCTGAACCACAGTCTGGAAATCCTCGTGCTCAGGGTCTGTACAATACAATTTAAGTCTTGCTTTAAGAGGAACTGAATACGTCAATCCTCTTTCCACACACTCGTTAATTGAATAACGTGGAGAATCTACCAGATAATCAAGGAATTCCAATACGAACTGATTTCTAGAATCGGTGATCGGGAAGTTTTCCTGGAAGGTTCTGTATAAACCTTCGTCTGTTCTGTCTTCTGGAAGGGTATCAAGCTGGAAAAAATCTCTGAAAGACTCTAGCTGGATGTCCAGGAAGTCAGGAGTGATAATTTTTCCTTTAGCTGATGAGAAGTTAATTCTCTGATTCCCCCTTGTAGTTGCTGTTGTTTTACTCATAAAACTTTTAAGAAAGGGTTAAAAAATATTTTGATTCATTAAAAAATATCAGGAAAGAAAAAGAAGAGAGAGAAAAGATAAAAGACTTCAAATGTTTGGCGCTATTAGAAATTGTCTTTATTCTTTGTTTCTTTATTCTTAGAATCTAATCCTAACTGCAACGCTGGTATATCTTTTCACAGCGTAATGCAAAATATTTTCATTTACTTTTGAGGCAGAACTGGCCGCAGTACCTATATACACGAAACCCCTTTCATTATTTTCCATGAAAGAGCTGATTTTCAATATTTTATAGATTTACAAACAATTATTCGCGCCAAAAGAGGGACAAAGGTACGAAATTTCATCCATACAGACAAATAAAACGTGTTCATTTTGAGAGTATTAAAAGTTTTCGAATAAAAAAGGCCATCCCGAGGGACAGCCTTTCATTTTATAAAATTTGAAAATTATTTCACGATGATTTTATAAGATTTCATCGCTGACTTAGTTTCAATTTTCACAATATAAACACCTGCCGGCAGTGAAGCTGTATTGATTTCAGCATTGCCGGAGAATTGACCTGACTTGATCAGCTGCCCCTGAGCAGAGAACAAGGTATAGGTTCCAGCTTCTCCAGATTTAACGTTTAGGTTTTCACCTGATTTAACCGGGTTAGGATATACACTGATATCAGTTGCCACTGAAGTCACATCAGAATCAGCTATTCCCTTACCTGAATTTGCCAAAGCAGTCTTTAACTGAGCAGCGTAAGGAGATAATGGAGAATTAGGGGCTCCTCTCTTTACAAGATCCGTATCTACAACAGCCTGGATACCATCTTTATCTGTATCATTGATTCTGGAAATAAATCCTTCACCAAGATCATCAAGATTTCCTTTTCCGATAGCATACAGGTCATAAGTAGTACCGTTAGACATCAAGTCAACAAAATCTGGTTTATTATCTCCATTTGTATTTTGCAGAGGATATTTAAGAACTCCTGAATCCGGTGAAGTTTCCAAAATATCTGCAATACCATTGGTTCCTACCGCTACACCTGCATCAATAATACCATTATGGTCTGTATCAATCTGATTAATTACTGATGTTGGAATACCTGATTCAAATAAATCAAGGATACCGTCATTATCAGAATCCAAATCTAAATAAGCAGATATACCGTCTCCCAATACAGCAGTAACAAGAATATTTCCTTCAGTATCATCATCTTCAAATTTACCATTTCCATTAAGATCTTCAACAGAGTCTAAAATACCGTCATTGTCAGTATCCAAATCACATGCATCTACAATTCCGTCACCGTCAGTATCAATAGAAGGAGACTTGTCATTTACTGCTGTACATCCTTCTGCACAATCAGGAATACCGTTACCGTTATTATCAATGCTGTCATTACCATTAGGACACTGATCGAAGCAGTTTGGCACTCCATCGTTATCATCATCTCTGCTGGCAAATGCGTTATAGATATAATAGTTCTGAGGAATACGTACTCCTGTACCACTATAGAAAGTAACTTTAATACGGTTGAAAGGCTTAGTTGCCTTACCTCCTACATAAAACTTATTAGAATCCGTAGTAAAGAAGTTTCCACTGATCAGGCTACCGGTACTTGTGAAAGTATCTGTTTGTGTGTTATTATTGTAAAGGGTTACTGTAATATTTTCAAGAACACTTACCCCGATCAGATTCGCAGCTTTTTCCAATGTGAATCCTGCATACGTATTAGCAGGAAGCAAGCTGTTAGTACTTACCGTTGCATACGCAGAGAAAATACTTAAAATTGAAGCAGCCGGAATAGTTGCTGTAGCATAATTAGAGGTATTGGTATCTACAATAGCTGATGGATCTACCATTTTCGCCAAAATAAGACCAAAAAGTCCCGGACCTGAAGTCCAACCGGATCCTGACACAATATTCCCGGAAATTGCAGAACCGCTTGTCTGAATTTTATCATTACATTCACAAGATGCCGGCTCCTCAAATGCATAATACACTTTTAAAGATCCCAGATTAATACCTAAAGTCTGTGTAACTTTTAAACGCACTTCGTTAAAAGGCTTAGTGGTTGTCACTGAAACTTTTTGTTTTCCGGCACCAAAGCCCAGAACTTTAATGTTAATTAAACCACCACCATCAGATAATGTCCTGGAATCCTGAAGCTGGCCATATAAATAAGTTTCTACTGTAATATTCTTTAAGAACTCTGCACTTAAAAGTTTTCCTTCATCGTCAGGAGAGATCACAAAACCTGCTTTGTTTCCTGCAGGATAAACCTGATTTTTATCCAATACTCCTACTGAATAAGATCCAAGAAGTCCAGCCGGCAATACAATTGATCCGTAAGAATTCTTATCTCCGTCTCCTATTCTCTCTCTGTTCTGAACAAAAGAAAGCGGAGCAATGAAGCTGCTGCTTCCTGATACATTTCCGTCTACACCGCTTCCTGCAATGATATCATCACAAATTCCATTATTATCAACAGGAACTTTAGCAGGATCGAATGCAAAAGCATAATACACATTCATTGCACTGAATATAGACAGTACATTGGTTTGATACAATCTTACTTCGTCAAACTCTCTGGTTGTTTTAAAGTGAAGGAAAATTCTGTTTTTAGAGCCTCCAAATGCAGGTACTGATAATAATGTAGTACTTGTTGTTGATTCCTGCAGTACTCCATTTTTATAGGTACTGATTCTTAATGAGCTCAACAGGTCTACTGTAATAAAGCTTGTTCCCAGGTCCACATTAAAACCTGTAATATAACCTGCAGGGTAAGTAGTATTTGTGTTTTTCACAGATATACCGTTTCCACTTATCAGAGAAGCAAAGTTCCCCATACTTACACTATTGTCCAGATTCGCATCTATTACAGGATTCATACTCCCGCTATAACACGCCAAACAAATACCTGAATTGTTTACAGGCTTGGCCTCTACCCCCATCCCTCGGATAGGCTCATAACCTTTTTGAGCAAATACTGCCGCTGACATCATAAATATCATCAGCATTACTGCAAATTTCTCGAATAATTTTTTTGCCATTTTTCTTTTGTTTTTTGTTTTTTATTAAGTTTTGTGTTTATTTCAAATTAGAATGCCTTCCAAATTGTACCATTGCAGCCTTCATGGGCATGTATAGTAATATTATATCTAATTGCTCCTTCTTCAGCTGAAGTACAAGATGCCGCCGCCGCAGAAGCAATGCCCTTCATCTGAATAGCTGCTCCAGATGTTGATGGTGCTGTAGGAGCCATATTTATACCTACAATTGTTGTTGTTGCATTTCCTTGTCCGAAAAAGACATGTGAAGTATTGGTATATACTGATTGGTCACCAGCACTTGCTGTACCACTGATCCCGAATACCATAGCTCTCGTAGCGTTTGCCGTATTAGCATTACCAAAAGCGTAACCATTAGATGCTACTGTATTACCTGTTCCTATAGCATATCCACTTGAGGAATTTTGGTTTCCAAAAGAAAAACCATTCCCATAATTATTATTTCCAAAAGCCAAAGCGTTTGCACCATTCAGATTTTGTATACTACCATCACTAACCCGCACTCCATTGTTGTTTCCAATCGCCTTAGCCCCATTAATTGCATAGTTATTGTATCCTATTGCCACACCCGGAGTATTGGCTCCAAGTGCAGAAACCGTATTGTCCCTACCTAATACGATACTGGAAGATAATGCTGTATCGGATAATGTGTTGTTCGATCCCCATACAAAAGAAGCATATGGACCGGCAGCTGTAGTATTTCCGCCACGTAAAGTACCGTCAGTATATAAAATCCCTTTTATAGCACCAGCCGTGGCAATTACTAAATTCTGAGAATCTTTTGTTCCTAAAAAATTTCCGGAAGAAATCACACTTCCCACCGCACCGGTGGCAGCCGTTGTTCCTGAGTTTCCGGCAGTATGCCAGTCTGATGATGTAGTAAACACCCATACTGTTCCGTCAAAATAATAGTATCCCGGAGCTGTTACGTTAATTGTTGAGCCGGCAGGCGTAGCATTAATAGATGTAACATACACTAAAGCCCCTGTCTGAGCTGCAGCGTACGTCTTAGCAGCAAGCTGACTTAGTGAAAGCCTTGGTGCAATAATTCCATCAGGTTTATTGGTATTTGTCGGGAACCCAACCACATCCAGTGTAGCCTGGGGAGCGCCTGTATTAATACCAACCTGTGCGTTTATAAGGCATCCTGTAAAAGATAAAACCGCAAGTGTTAATAATTTGTTTTTCATTACAATGATATTTGTTGTTTTTTTATGTTTATGTTTTTTGATACTATGGAAACAAATTCCGTATTAACTTAATATGTACTAATTCCAACCTGCGCATTGATCAGAAAACCTTAAAGGATAAAGCCATTAATTAATAATTTGTTTTCGTTAAAGCAATTGGAAGGATATCTGTCTTTTGGTATGATTAAGATAATTTATCCGGAAACGTAATTATAAAATCAAAACCACCCTCAACTTTGAGGTCTTCAACAGAATATATAGGGGGCATATACTGTTGTACAATTTCTGCTTCTCTGCATAGCAAGCTCAAATACCTGCTATCAGCATTATTCATTTCTATAGAATCATTACTAACAACAGGAACCTTATCTTTTTGTGAATGTTTTTTCAACTTACCAGTTGTGTAAGGAGAATTTAATACAGTAGAATTCTGTACTGTTAAAGATGCGGTGCTGAGATTTCCTATCTGCCATGCAAACAACATATTAATACAATATGCTACAGCAAAGCCATAGAAGATAAAGTAATTTCTTTTCAATTAAGTATGTGTTTTTTTCCGGTGCAAATATAGTAAATTTTCAATAAAAACAAATTTTTGATAATAAATTTTAATAAAAAATAGATATTTACATTAATAATAAATATTTAATTAGTATATTTTTTATAATATACGCAACAATAATTAAATATTAAAATATCTATATCAATGATAAGTGATTATTTTGATAAAAATATTGATTTTAAAATATTTATAAAAAACAAAAAAAGCCCGGACAGTAATGTCCGGGCTTCTTATTTTATAGTAAATTGAATTATTTCAATTCTACTTCAGCACCAGCTTCTTCTAATTGCTTCTTAAGAGCTTCAGCCTCGTCTTTAGAAATTCCTTGCTTGATAGCAGCAGGAGCTCCGTCTACGATATCTTTAGCTTCTTTAAGACCAGCACCAGTTAAATCTTTTACTAATTTAACGATAGCCAATTTAGAAGCACCTGCAGACTTAAGAATTACATCGAATTCTGTTTTTTCTTCAGCAGCTTCACCTGCACCACCTGCAGCAACTACTACAGCAGCAGCAGCTGGCTCAATTCCGTACTCATCCTTAAGGATAGTAGCTAATTCGTTTACGTCTTTTACTGTTAGGTTTACTAGCGTTTCAGCTAAATTTTTTAAATCTGACATTGTTGTAATGTTTTTGTTGATTATTTATTTAATTTTTTGAGTGTAATTATTCAGCAGCTGGCGTTTCGTCAGTGCTTTCTGCAGCAGGAGCTTCCGGAGCCTCAGCAGCAGGAGTTTCTTCTACAGCAGGTGCAGCTTCTTCAGCAACAGCTTCTACTGTTTCAGATTTGTTTTGAAGAGCAGAAACAACTCTTTGAATTGGAGACTGAAGTAATCCGATGATTTCACCGATCATTTCTTCTCTAGACTTAATGCTTACTAAGGCATCAAGATTGTTGTCACCAACATAGAAAGTTTCCTGAACAAAAGCAGACTTTAATGCCGGCTTCTCTTCTTTTTTTCTGAAGTCTTTGATTAATTTTGCCGGAGCGTTAGCTGTATCAGCAACCATTAATGCAGAGTTTCCTTTGAATGTCTGGAACATTTCAGAGAAATCTACTCCGTCAATCTGCTCCATTGCTTTTTGTAAAAGTGTATTTTTTACTACTTTCACTTTGATATTCTGCTTGAAAGCCTGTCTTCTGAAATCAGAAGATTTAGCAGCGTTCAAACCGTCTAAATCTGCTACATAAACTACTTTCGCATCCTGAAGCAAATCTTTGATCTCTTGTATTGCTACAACTTTTTGGTCTTTTGTCATTGTCTTAAGGATTATTATTAGTTAACAGATTTACTATCAATTGCAATACCCGGGCTCATTGTAGAAGACAAATAAATGCTCTTCACATAAGTACCTTTAGCAGCAGTTGGTTTCATTTTGATCAATGTGGAAATTAATTCCTGAGCATTTTCTTTGATTTTAACAGCATCGAAAGATACTTTACCAATACCGGCATGGATAATACCATACTTGTCTACTTTAAAATCAATTTTACCTGCTTTTACTTCAGTTACTGCTTTACCAATTTCCATAGTTACAGTTCCTGATTTAGGGTTTGGCATAAGACCTCTTGGACCTAATACTCTACCTAACGGACCTAATTTACCCATAACAGCTGGCATAGTAACGATAACGTCAACATCTGTCCAACCTTCTTTTATTTTTTGTAAATATTCGTCAAGACCTACATAGTCAGCTCCAGCTTCTTTTGCTTCAGCTTCTTTATCTGGTGTAACCAATGCTAACACTTTAACATCTTTACCAGTACCGTGAGGAAGAGATACAACACCTCTTACCATTTGGTTTGCTTTTCTTGGATCTACACCCAATCTTACAGCGATATCTACAGAAGCATCAAACTTTGTAGTGTTTACTTCTTTTACAAGAGCAGAACCTTCTTCAAGGTTATAGATTCTTCCTTTTTCTACTTTGCTTAAAGCTTCCTTTTGCTTTTTAGTCAATTTTGCCATTTCTATTAGTTTTAAGCGTTAAAAGTTGGTTTAGTTCCTGTTACTCTTAATCCCATAGATCTAGCAGTACCTGCAACCATAGAAACTGCAGAATCCACTGTAAAGCAGTTAAGGTCAGTCATTTTATCCTCAGCGATTTTCTTTACCTGATCCCAAGATACAGAACCTACTTTGTTTCTGTTTGGTTCTCCGGAACCTCCTTTGATCTTAGCCGCATCCATTAGCTGAATTGCTGCAGGTGGAGTTTTAATAACGAATTCAAAAGATTTGTCTTCGTATACTGTAATTACTACAGGTAAAACTTGCCCTGGCTTATCTTGGGTTCTCCCGTTAAATTGCTTACAAAACTCCATGATGTTCACACCTGCAGAACCCAATGCCGGACCTACTGGTGGAGAAGGGTTAGCTGCGCCACCTTTCACCTGAAGCTTTACCATTTTAAAGACTTTCTTAGCCATTTTTAATTTTTTTAGTTTGAATAATTAATGAGTTTGGAAGCATTTATTATTCAGCAGATTACCGACTCACATACAGTAAATCTACTTTTCGGACTGCAAAATTATGAAATATTTTTGAATTAGCAAATGGAAAGTGCTGATTTTTAGAAAGAATTAGATAATTATTTTTTTTATTTCAGTTTACCAGAAAATAAACCACAGAAACTGAATTTTTTACTTTTAAATATATTTTTAATGTTTTGCTGCAAAAAATGAGTTACTACAACATGGAAACCAGGCCATACAGAGGCTCATTTGAATTCTCTACCTGTCAAACAGCCTACGTCTGAAAGTAAAATGTATTTTATTCACCTTTTTCTCTTGGAGACATGTACAAAATCATTGATATATTACAATATGAATAGTAAGAGGTTCGGGAAAAATGCTTTTTTACTGCAAAGAAATGGGTGTAACTGTAACAGACATAGTTTCACAAGTCTTTTTTTCCTTTCAACAAAAAAAAGACTGCTATTTCAGCAGTCTTTATATATTTTAAAAAGTATCGTTTATACTTTTTCCACTTGCATATAGCTAAGCTCCATTGGAGTTTTTCTACCGAAGATCAGTACAGAAACTTCAATTTTCTTCTTGTCTTCAAGAATCTTCTCAACAGTCCCGTTGAATCCATTGAAAGGCCCGTCAATAACTTTAACGTTTTCACCTACAATGTATGGAATCTCAACATCGGTTGCAAATTCTGAAAGCTCATCCATTCTTCCCAGCATTCTGTTGACCTCAGATTTTCTCATAGGAACAGGATCACCTCCTTTTGTTAAGCTTAAGAAAGATATTACTCCCGGAATATTCTTAATTACGTGAGGAATTTCTCCCATCAGATCAGCTTCGATCATTAAGTATCCAGGATAATAAGGCTTCTCTTTAGGAACTTTTTTTCCGTTTCTGATCTGAATAACCTTTTCCATAGGAATAACCACCTGAGTAACGTACTGCTCAAACCCTAAACGCTTGATTTCTGTCTCAATATAGTTTTTCACTTTATTTTCCTGTCCGCTGATTGCTTTCAGCACATACCATTTCAATTCGCTCATTATGGGAAAATACTTTTTTAGTTGAACACGTTAATTAGCATTCCAATTATGTTGCTGATTGCTTTTGAAAACAATTCATCAACTCCAAAGGTAAATAATGCCAAAATCACTGTAGCAATAGTTACCACAATAGTAGAAGACTGAAGATCAGCCCACTTTGGCCATTCAACTTTATGTCTGAATTCGTTATAAGAACCTTTTAAAAAATCGACAAATGAACTCATAATTAATATTTGCACGGGCACAAGGATTCGAACCCTGATCAACGGTTTTGGAGACCGGTATCCTACCATTGGACGATGCCCGTAGATAAAAAGCTTCCGAGAGTTTCCTTCCGGAAGCTTTATTTATTTTAAGATGATTAGTCTAAGATTTCAGTAACCTGACCTGAACCAACTGTTCTACCTCCTTCTCTGATCGCAAATCTAAGACCTACGTTAAGAGCGATTGGCTGTAACAATTCTACAGTGATCTCTAAGTTATCACCAGGCATTACCATTTCTACACCTTCTGGTAAGAAGATCTCACCTGTAACGTCAGTAGTTCTTACATAGAACTGAGGACGGTATTTGTTGTGGAATGGAGTGTGACGTCCACCTTCTTCTTTAGAAAGGATATAAACTGATGCTTTGAATTTTTTGTGTGGCTTCACAGAATCTTTCTTAGCGATTACCATACCTCTCTTGATGTCAGTTTTTTCAATACCTCTCAACAATAGACCTACGTTATCACCAGCTTCACCTCTGTCAAGGATTTTTCTGAACATCTCAACTCCTGTAATAGTAGAAGTTAATTTTTCTTCACCCATACCGATGATATCAACAGGATCACCTGTATTGATAATACCAGCTTCGATTCTACCAGTTGCAACAGTACCTCTACCTGTAATAGAGAATACGTCTTCAATTGGCATCAAGAATGGCTTATCAGTATCTCTTGGCGGCTGCTCAATCCAGTTGTCAACAGCATCCATTAATTCTTCAACGCTCTTGAACCACTTGTCTTCAGTATCAGGAGTAGCTGCTGTAGCTGCTGTAAGAGCACCTAATGCAGAACCTTGAATTACTGGAGAGTTATCTCCGTCAAAATCGTAAGTAGATAATAAGTCTCTAAGCTCCATTTCAACAAGCTCTAATAACTCAGCATCATCCACCATGTCAACTTTGTTCATGAAAACAACAATTCTAGGTACATTTACCTGACGGCAAAGTAGGATATGTTCTCTAGTCTGAGGCATTGGACCGTCAGTTGCAGCACATACTACGATAGCTCCGTCCATTTGAGCAGCACCAGTTACCATGTTCTTTACGTAATCCGCGTGACCTGGACAGTCAACGTGAGCATAGTGTCTTTTTTCAGTTTCGTATTCGATGTGAGCAGTATTGATAGTAATACCTCTTTCTTTTTCTTCTGGAGCGGAGTCAATTGCAGAGAAGTCTTTTTTCTCAGCAAGACCTTTGCTAGCTAGTACAGCAGAAATTGCAGCTGTAAGAGTAGTTTTACCATGGTCAACGTGACCAATAGTACCAATGTTCAAGTGTGGTTTGTTACGATTAAACGTTTCCTTTGCCATGATTTAAAATTATTTATTTTATTATTTTTCAATTTTCGGTGTGCAAATATAATGATTTTTTAAATACCAAAACCTTTTTATTTAAAAAAGTTTTAATATTCAAATCAAAGAAGCACAAACCTTATATTTCAATGTATGAGACTGCAAATTTACACAAATTTCCGGATTGAAAAAAATCATTATAAACGTTTTTATTTAACAAGATAAAGTATCTGGTTAATTATGAATAGTATAGATCCTAATTTTTTTTTAAATCTCATAAAATTGCCAAGATAAAAAACCGCCCGCAATGTTTTCTCGTATATTCTTATAAACCATTTAAAATACTATTATGAGAACAACATTATACCTCTTTTTAACGCTGATGACCATGATCACTTTTTTTTCATGCAACAGTTCTGATGATCCGGTGATGACGGAAAATAATGTGACCGGACCTGATCTTATGGCTTACGGGCTCACAGGAATGAATGAGCTTGTATCTTTTAATGCCAATAATCCCAAAGTATTTGGAAGCAAAACAGCCATCACAGGAATTGGACCGGGTGAAAAACTGATGAGTATAGATTTCAGACCGGCCACCGGAGAATTATACGCTTTATCGAACGCCAGCAAATTATACATTATCAATACATCTTCTGCATCTGCCAGAATGGTGGGCTCTACGGCTTTCACACCTGCAATTTCCGGAAGTATAGCTTCTATTGATTTTAATCCGACGGTAGACAGAATCCGCCTGGTAAGTAATTCCGGACAAAATTTGAGACTGCATCCTGAAACCGGAGCTGTGGCAGCTACCGATACCAATATAATAGGGACAGGAACCCCTGCCATTACAGGAGTGGCTTATAACAACAGTAAAGCCGGAGCTTCCTCTACTGTTTTATATGATATTGATCCTGTTTCCGGGAAATTATTCAAACAGGATCCTCCAAATAACGGAACCTTGGTGGAAGTCGGAAATCTGGGAACAACGTTCTCCGGACAGGCCGCTTTTGATATTAAATATGATAACAGTACAGCATTAGTCGCTTTAAGTGATAAACTTCATATTTTGGATCTGAACAGCGGTAAAGCAACTTTTATAGGATCTCTTCAACAGACTGTTGTTGATCTTGCAATTCCTACAGAAGCTGTAGCATATGCTATTGATTATTCGAATAACCTTCAGATATTTAATCCGAACAGCCCGATGCCTGTTTCTAAAACAGTCGCAGGATTACAATCCGGAGAAAACATTTTAGGCATAGATTTTCGCCCTTTGAACGGACAATTGTATGCTTTGGGAAGTTCGAGCAGAATTTATACCATTAATTTAGGAACAGGTGCTGCCACAGCAGTAGGAAGCTCACCTTTTATCACTTTACTTACAGGAACTGATTTTGGATTTGATTTTAACCCTGCAGTTGACAAAATAAGAGTGGTAAGTAACGCTGGGCAAAATCTTCGCCTGGATCCTGTAACCGGAAGTATTACTGCAGTAGATAATGCCATCACTCCTGTTACAGCTATGATCAGTGGAGCGGCCTATAGCAATAATTTTGCAGGAACTACCACTACTACTCTATTCGTGATCGATCATAGTACAGATAAATTATATCAGCAAACTCCCCCTAACAATGGAACTTTAGTGGAAACAGGTTCCTTAGGGATTAATATTACCAATGCCAGCGGTTTTGATATCGGAAGCGCAAGCCAAAAAGCGTATTTAATGTCAACAGTGGGAACCTCAACGAAACTATATACTGTCAATATTTCTTCAGGAGCTGCAACAGCTGTTTCCGATTACCCTAATGCTGTAAAAGCTTTTGCAGTAGGATTAGGATTTTAAAGAGACTCATAATAATTATTTCGATACCAAGAAGCGCGGAAAACATAGTTTTCCGCGCTTCAATTAACATATATATAGATAGAAGAAATTTAAATCTGTTGGGACTTCTTCGTTCTATTGAAGATCCAGAAGATAATCGGAAAGATCAACAAGGTTAATACAGTCGCTGTAATTAATCCTCCGATAATTACAATTGCTAAAGGTTTCTGGGATTCCGAGCCAATCCCTGTAGATAATGCAGCAGGCATTAATCCTATGGAAGCCATCAAAGCAGTCATGATAACGGGACGTGTTCTTGATTTCACTCCACTGAGGATCGCATTATCTAAAGACAATCCGTTTTTGACATTCTGATGGAACTCCGTGATGAGTATAACTCCGTTCTGGATACAGATACCGAGCAAAGCGATCATCCCGACTCCTGCTGAGATCCCGAAGTTCATCCGGGTAAGATGAAGAGCAATAATTCCTCCTATCAAAGCAAAAGGCACATTCGCCAACACCAGCAGTGAATCTTTCATGTTTCCAAAAAGGATGAACAGCAAGAAGAAAATACCCAGAATACTGATCGGAACAACCTGAGCCAATCGGTGTGAAGCCCTCTGCTGGTTTTCAAACTGGCCTGTCCAGCCAATGGAATAACCGTCCGGAAGATCAATATGGGCCACTTTTTTCTGTGCATCCGCAATGGTACTTCCTAAATCACGATCACGGATTGAGAATTTCACCCCGATATATCTTTTAATATCATCCCTGTAAATAAATGCAGCCCCGTTATCTTTTACGATGGTACTGATCTCTTTCAGCGGAATCTTTGCCCCGTCCTGTGTAGGAACCATTAAGGAAGCAATATCATTTTCATCTTTTCTGTATTCCTGGGAGTAGCGCAGACGGATCGGGAATTTTCTTTCGCCGTCAAACATTTCCGAAGCCGTTTTTCCTCCAAAAGCCATTTCCAGTACCGACTGTGCATCGTCAGGCATTACTCCGTAGGCCGCCATTTTATCCCGGTCCAGCACGACACTTACCTCGGGCTGACCAATATTTTTGATGATCCCGGGATCTTTTACTCCGTCTATGTCTTTGATCTGCTTTAAAACCTCATCAGCCAATTTATCCAGGGTTTCCAGATTGTCACCATAAATTTTGATTCCGTTTTCTGCTTTGAAACCTGCTACAGCTTCTGCTACGTTATCTGATATAGGCTGGGAATAATTGAAGGTAATTCCCTGGTAGCTTCTCAGTTTTTTATCTATTTCCTCAATCAGTTCTTCATAGCTAATCTTCCGTTTCCATTCATCTTTAGGTTGAAGATTGACGGCAAACTGCACAAATCCAAATCCGTTCGGGTCTGTTCCGTCATTACTTCTTCCGGTTTGAGCCAGAACATCCGTAACTTCGGGAAAGCTCATAATGTCTTTCTTTAAAAGGTCTGCGGTTTTCAGAGATTCTTTTAATGACGAACTCATCGGCATTTCTGCGGTGATCCAAAGCGAACCTTCGTTCAGCTGCGGCAGGAATTCAGTTCCTAAGAATTTTCCTGAGAATAATGTAACCATCATGAATGATATAGCAACAATTAAACTCATTCTTTTATGTTTAAAAGTATAGTTGAACCCTTTCAGAACAATGCTGTCCCAGAAATTCACAAACGGGTTATTTTTTTCTTTTACATTCTTGTTTAATAAGATATGGGAAAGAACGGGAACCAATGTCAGGGTGAATATCAATGCCCCTATCAAAGCAAATCCTAAGGTAAATGCCAAAGGCGAGAACATCTTCCCTTCCACTTTCTGGAATGAGAAAATGGGGATTAATGATGTAATGATGATTAATTTTGAAAAGAAAATGGCTTTGCCTAAACCTGTTCCGGTCTGCTTGATCCAGCCTCCTTTTGATAGTTTATTGAATTTTTCTGTTCCGTATTTAAGCGCCTTATGATCGAGCATCACAAAAAGCCCTTCTACCATGACGACGGCTCCGTCTATAATAATCCCGAAATCTACTGCACCCAGTGAAAGCAGGTTGGCACTCATTCCTGCAAGTTTCAGGCATAAAAATGCAAATAAAAGGGACAGCGGAATAATGATGGAAACAATGAGGGTTGTTCTCCAGTCCGCCATAAAGATCAGAACAATCACCGTAACAAGAATAATCCCTTCGATCAGGTTATGCATGACCGTATGTGTTGTGAAATCCATCAGATTGTCACGGTCGTAAAAAGTTACCATCTTAACATCTTTCGGAAGAACCTTTTCATTAAGCTCTTTGATTTTGGCTTTCACTCCGACCAGAACATCCCTCGGGTTCTCCCCTTTTCTCATTACGACAATTCCTTCAACAGTATCTTCATGATTATTCAATCCGGCCTGTCCCACTCTTGGCATTGAACTTTCGTGAACTTCGGCAACATTTTTAACCAAAACAGGATTTCCGCTGTCATTCTGGATCGTAATATTCCCGATATCATTAATGGATTTCACCAAACCGATTCCTCTTACCACATAAGCCTGGCCATTTTTCTCAATGACATCACCTCCGACATTTAAATTACTTTTCGTCACCGCATCATACACCTGAAGCGGCGTCAGATTGTATTTATCCAAAGCTCTCGGATCAATGCTTAGCTCAAAAACCTTATCCTGGCCTCCGAAAACATTGATATCTGCAACTCCCGGAACACCTCTCAACGCACGGTCGATCACCCAGTTCTGCAGGGTCAGCAGTTCTCTTGAATCTTTTGTTTTACTTTCCAGGGTATATCTGAAAATCTCCCCGGTAGGCCCGTAGGGTGGCTGAACTTCCGGATCCACCTCATCAGGAAGGCTTACGGTTCTTAATTGGTTATTGACCTGATTTCTGGCGAAAGTATCATCCACCCCATCGTCGAAAAGAATTTTAACAATAGAGAGACCAAACATTGTGGTACTTCTCACGCTTGTTTTCTTCTGAACCGGGCTCATAGCCAATTCGATAGGCGTAGTCACGAAACGTTCCACTTCTTCCGCGCTGCGCCCATTCCATTGGGTTATAATAACAATCTGGGTATTGGTGACATCCGGGAAAGCTTCAATAGGCATATTTTTGAAACTGATAAATCCTGCAACGGCCAGAATAGCCACCCAGATAAAGGTAAATGCTTTATTTTTTAACGAGAAAGCAATTATATTTTTAATGAATTTATTCATAATAGAAATGAGATGTTAGACTTCAGATATCAGACTAATAACTAAATGTTTAGTTGTTGAACTTTTTTGAACCATTAAGTTTTTCTTTAAGGAGTTAAGAATTATTAAAAAATTCGCAAACGAATTGAATAAGATGGAATACTTAAAAAAATATCTTGGATGTTTTTCTTAATTAAACTTACTTCTTAACTCTGCATTCAAATAATTCTTAATGGTTCAAAACCAATTTTAATTATTCAGAGAGCGGTAAATTAAAAGCTGGTTGTTAGTGATTACTTCTTCTCCTTCAGACAAACCTTCGGAAACATAAGTGATATCTCCGGCCTGCTTCAAAACCTTTATCTCTTTAACCTTAACATCTGTTCTTGATTTATAGATCACTACAAAACTTCTGTTATCATCAAAAATCACAGCTTTGGAAGGAACCGTGAGAGCCGTATTATTTTCTGAGCTTGTCACTTTTATGGTAGCCTTACTTTCAGGAATTAATAACCCGTTTGCATTATCTAAAACAACTCTTGCCTGCATCGCATTGGTTTGCGGATCAATAATTTTAAATATTTTATCAATTTTTCCGTCAAAAACTTTATCCGGATATGACAATGTGGAAACCTGCGCTTTCATTCCGAGACTGATTTTTTCAATATCTGATTCGTTAACGTTCATGATCGCCCAAACGTTCGTCGTATTGGCAACATCGAAAATATTATCGCTTCTGTCGCTTCTCAACTGCATATCTTTATTGATATTCTTCTGAACGATGTAACCGCTGATCGGAGCTACAACACTGTAAATATTTCCCTTCTTCACATTATAAACCGTACTCACCGCACCTGCTCTCTGCATTTGGTCCTGAGCCTTCTGCAATTGACTTTTGGCCTCCAACACATCTCTTTCAGTGTTCAGTTTACCTTCATACATTTCCCTGGCAACGCGAAGATTGTTTTGAGCAACAACCAGATCCGTTTTCGCATCGCTTACATCTTTCTGAACTTCCGCCAACTCCGTACTCCTGATAGTCGCCAGAACCTGCCCTTTCGTCACATGGTCTCCCAACTCTACATTTACACTTAAAACATTTCCTCCAACCAGCGGATAAACATCGATATAGCTGTTTTTATCTGCAGATATTTTTCCGTAAAAATTATAATCGTCTTCTATGTTTTTTTTCTCAACTTTTGCTAAAGAAATTGACTTCAGCATTGTGTTGCTCAATTCGAAACCTTTTTTTGCCTGCGGCTTTGCTTCTTCCTCTTTTTTTGAGCAAGACAAGATTGACAAAGCCACCATTGTTAGGGTTATATATTTTTTCATGTTTAATAGAAGATTTTCGTTTGTACTAATTGATTAAGCTGTTCTGCCGACTGTATAATTTCATTCTTCATATCAAAGAGCTGGAGAGCCGTTTCTCTGTAACTGTCCATGAAATCTGTAAATTCTATAAGGCTGATGTTCCCTTTTCTGAAATTTTTCAGCATTCCGTCATAGACCAGTTCCATATTGTTAAGATCTGTGGTTTTGATCTCTGCAAGCTGATCATACTGGCTTTTCCATGTTTTATAGGCTGCCTGAACTTTAGTTTCAAGATTCAGCTTCTGGTAATCTGCATTTTTTTGGTTCTGCTGAATGGCATAATTAGCTTTTTCCACATTTCCCTGATTGGATTTCCATAATGGCAATGGAATTCCAATCATAAGATTAACCTCATTTTTAAATGTTCCGCCGTTCTGGTCCCATCCTGCCCCTACATTAAGATCCGGGACATTCAGAGATTTCTGCCACTGTGCATATAATTTGCTGTTGTCAATTAATTTTAAGAAATATTGATAGTCAGAATTATTTTCCAGCGCTTTTCCTTTTAGTTCATCTTCGTCTCCGAATGGCTGTGCAGCAAGAATTTCTTTTGCATCAGCGTCAGAAAGCTGCGGCTCTATTTCATCGGAAATTCCGGTCAGCACTTTTAAATTCTGTTCAAATTCAAGGATGTTTTTGTTAATTCCCAGTTTATCATTATTAAGCTGGATCACAAGGCTCTGCAATCTTACTTCGTCTTTAAGGGAAACATTTCCTTTGGCAGACTGTACTTTGTAAGCATTTAACAGATCATTCATATATGCCAACTGCTTATTCGTATTGTCGAGTTTCTGCTTTTCATAATATAAGTTGAAATAAGCAGCACGAAGCTGAGCTCTCAGATCCACTAAAAGCTGTGAAAACTGAAGTTGGGCGAGTTCTTTGTTTGATTTTGCAAAAGCAATTTCATTTTTCTTTTTCCCACCCATATAGATCAGCTGGGTGATCTCCGCTCCTTTGGCATGGCCTATATCAAAAGCTTTTTTGCCTTCCGGATTGTAGGCATTGATCTGACCGCTTAGCTGTGGCAGTTCCCAAATTTTAGCCTGCAGAATATCTGCATCGGCCATATTGATGTTATATTGCTCTGCAAGAAGCTGGAAATTGTTTTTCTGAAAAGCCTCTTCACACTCCAGAAGTGACATCTGCTGCTGCCCTGTCATGAATGAGGAAATGGCAATAAACAGCCCTGCAATTTTGTTCATTCTATCTTTTTTATGATGCAAAATTGCCTTTACACGATTAAAAGAGCCTTAAAGAAGCCTTAAAAAAAAATTAAATTTGGTTTAGGAATGCGACGTTCATGAGAAAATTGTTTGAAAAACTAACTTTCTTTGACTCATTAGGTGAAACTAAAATAATTAAAGAGTATAAAGGTCGGGAATAAGAACAGGTATGTATTTTTACAAACTACAGATTATAAAAAAGTACGGCTAAAGCTGTTTATTAAAGATGATGCTGAATTTATTAGTACTGTCAGCCGGAGAAGAATATTTGATCTTTGCGTTGTGATATTCCAGGATCCGTTTAACAATTCGAAGGCCAAGACCTGAACCGGAAATATTTTGAGAGTTGTTTCCTCTCATAAAAGCTTCAAATAGTTTTGTCTGCTCTTCTTCAGGAATGGTATCTCCATGAGAAATGACATCAACCGTAAGCTGATCATTGGTTTCCGTTATCAAAACATCCACTTCAGCATTATCAGAATATACGGCTGCATTTTTAAAGAGATTGATAAAGACAATCACTAACAGAGATTGAATTCCACTGATGGTAAGCAGTCCATTTTCCGAAGTGTCTTCAGAGATCAGGAAATCCAGTTTCAACGCAGGATAGCTTTTTTCTACAGCTTCAAAGGCTTCAAAAATAACTTCATCAATCCTTACTTCTTCATAAATACTCTGGATATTCTCTTTGTCGAATTTTGTAAGCAGCAAAAGGGAATTGGTAAGATCTGACAACTGATACACATCCCTCTGGATCTGTTTCAAAGAAATAAGGGTTTCGGGAGAATGTTCTTCAAATGTGATCAGGTTTTCCAACTGAAATGCCATTCTTGTAATGGGCGTCCTGATCTCATGGGATGCACTGGCTGTAAAATCTTTCTGCGACTGAAAGACATCATCCAGTCTTGCAATCATAGTATTAAAGGATTTCGCCAGAACGTTGATCTCGTCATCAGACTCCTGAACAGGAATTTGTGTGGTTAGTTTATGGGCGGTAACCTCTGAAATCTCTTTATTCAAATCTTCTAACGGCCGCAGGAACTGGCCCATAAAATAATAACTGAAAAAGCCTATCAGAAGGGTACTCATCACATAGGCCGTAATCAGAAGGTATTTCAGATATTCAAGCTTGGATTTTCCGTTGGAATCAAAAGCACTGGTAAGGATATAATAATTTTTACCATTAATGTTCCGGAGTGCCGCATAAATCTCAGGGACTGTTTTTTCGGTGTATATAATCTTCTTTTCGTCCAGATCTTTGAGAAGATTACTGTCCCAGGTAACATTCCGGTCTTTAATCGTGCTATAGATCAACTCTTTATCACTATTGAAGATTAAGATCGTTTCATTAAGGAGGATATTATCTGAATTTTCATTAAAAAAGATAGGAGCCTCCTCTTCAAAATTTCTGGATTTTGAAATGAAGTGCGAAGTAAATTCGAGACGCTGCCTGAATCTTTCTTTGAATTCATCTCTCCTAAAATCATTAAAAGAAAGGTAGATCACCGCCATTACCATTGCAAAAAGCAGGGAAAAGGCGATACTGATCGTTAATGCTATCTTTCTTTTTAAAGACATTTATAATGGACTTAGGTAATATCCGAAACCGGAACGGGTGTGGATAAGTTTAAGTTTAAAATCTTTGTCTATCTTTTTTCTCAAAAAATTGATGTAGACTTCTACCGTATTGGTATTCGTATTGAAATTATGTTCCCAGACATGCTCTGTTATCTGCTGCTTGGAAACAGTTCTTCCCTGTGCTTCGGCAAGATAAACCAGAAGCTGAAATTCTTTCAGGGTAAGGGCGATCTCGTTACCCGCTCTATAGACTTTCTGTTCGGTTTTATTGATGATAAGGTCATCCACTCTTATGATATCCTGATCTGCAGCATCAGACGGAGATTTTCTTCTCAACAGGGAATTGATCCTCAACAGCAGCTCTTCAAACTGGAAAGGTTTTACCAGATAATCATCTGCCAGTCTGGTAAACGCATCTTTTTTATCGGAAATATCTCCGTAAGCTGAAATGATGATGATGGGTGTATTTTTATCGAAAGAACGGATAGTCTGGCAAACATCCAGCCCGTTTATCTTGGGAACATTGATATCGAGCAGATACAGGTCATAGGTGTTGTTCTTGATCTGACGGAGAAAGGTTTCACCATCATAGATCTTATCACAGGTAAAGCTGTTTGATTCAAGAAACCTACAAAGTTCTGCTGAAAGAATGAGGTCGTCTTCCAATAAAAGAATATTCATTAAAATCTTATTTTATACGAATTTAACGAAATTTTTATGTTCCTGTATTATCTATTGAATGCTGACAGACAGATTTAATTAAATTTTAAGGTAAATTTTCGCAAAAAAAGAAACAATATAGGATCATTTTATTGCTAAAAAGTTCTGGAAAATATACCATAAACTCATCTTAAAAACTGGATTTTGGGCAAAAAAAATCCCGAAAGAGATTCGGGAAAATAGAGAGCCAACTACGGGACTTGAACCCGTGACCTCTTCCTTACCAAGGAAGCACTCTACCGCTGAGCTAAGTCGGCATTGAAGCAAAAAAATCATACTAACCAGCATGATTTTCTTTGAGCGGAAGACGGGGGTCGAACCCGCGACATTCAGCTTGGAAGGCTGACGCTCTACCAACTGAGCTACTTCCGCAATTTTGTTTCCAAAACTATTGGTAACGCTGTGCAAATCTAGGAAAATCCTTTTAAATCTGCAAGAATTTTTATTAATATAAATGTGGGGAGAGCAGGATTCGAACCTACGAAGCCGAAGCAACTGAGTTACAGTCAGTCCCATTTAGCCACTCTGGAATCTCCCCTCATGTTTATATTAAAAGAGCCTCCAGAGGGATTCGAACCCACGACCCCGAGATTACAAATCACGTGCTCTGGCCAACTGAGCTATGGAGGCAATTTTAAAATGTAAACTGAATGCTTTAGAGAAAATCTACTCTACGCTTTTCAGCAGTTAAAAAAAAATCACCCTCTTTCAGAGTGATATTATTCTGAGCGGAAGACGGGGGTCGAACCCGCGACATTCAGCTTGGAAGGCTGACGCTCTACCAACTGAGCTACTTCCGCAATTTTGTTTCCAAAACTATTGGTAACGCTGTGCAAATCTAGGAAAATCCTTTTAAATCTGCAAGAATTTTTATTAATATAAATGTGGGGAGAGCAGGATTCGAACCTACGAAGCCGAAGCAACTGAGTTACAGTCAGTCCCATTTAGCCACTCTGGAATCTCCCCTCATGTTTATATTAAAAGAGCCTCCAGAGGGATTCGAACCCACGACCCCGAGATTACAAATCACGTGCTCTGGCCAACTGAGCTATGGAGGCAATATAAAAAAGAATTCAAAAGATCGCTGTTCCTTTTTGCGAGTGCAAATATAGAACGGATTTTTTGAATTCTCAAACTTTTCTATAACTTTTTTAAACTTTTTTTACTACGCCATTTCTTTTTTCTTGATTAATAGCTTTTTAGCAGTATCAACACATAGGTCCAAGCTTTCTTCAAAAGTTTCAGACGTCTTTTTTACAACGATATCATCGCCTGGAACAGCCAAAATAAGTTCCGCAGTTTTGTTACTTCTATCGGAGGTATTTTCAACTTTTAAGAACACCTTACACTCATGAATCTTATCGTAAAATGTTTCTAATTTGCTTACTTTTTTGTCAATGTGTGATTCTAATGGTTCGTGTGGAGTTAAACCAATTGATTGAACTGTGATCTTCATAATTCTTCTTTTTTAGATGCCCGAGGGTGGGCCTGATTAAACACTTTTTTCAATTGTTCAATATTGGCATTCGTATAGACCTGAGTACTTGCAAGACTGGAATGCCCTAATATTTTTTTTACTTTGGAGATCTCCGCCCCATTATCCAAAACGTGTGTAGCAAAGCTATGCCGAAGGATGTGAGGACTTCTTTTTTCTTTCGTTGTTACAAGACTAAGGTACTTATTAACTACCACATAAACAAATTTTTCATTGAGTTTTTTACCCTTTTTATTAATGAAAAAATAGGTTTTATATTCGTTGTGAGGTTTCCTTATTTCCAAATAACTTTTAAGCAGATCAGAGAGGCCTTTGGAAATAGGGATAAAACGTTCTTTATTTCCTTTTCCTATCACCTTAAGCTCATTTTCTTCTGTATTGACATGTTCAAACATCAGGCCACAAAGTTCAGCTTTACGCATTCCGGTCTGGTATAATACTTCTATAATACATTTTTCCAGGATATCGGGTTGATCAGTCAGAACACTGTCACTGAGCACCTGCATTTCCTCCTGCGAGATAGGAATCTGTTTTTCAGCATAAAACTTCAGGGAAGATATACTTTCCGTAGGGGAGACTTTAATCTCACCAAGCTTTAAAAGGAATAAATAAAAACTTCTGAGGGATGAAAGTTTTCTGTTGATGCTTCTTTTTGAAATATTGTTTTCACTTAATTCGACGATAAAATTCCTGATTACTTTTTTATCAGCTTTGGAAATATCTTCGGAAGCTTCTGTTTTGAGATAGAAATGGGAAAAGTCTTCAAGATCTTTTCTGTAACTTGTAATTGTGTGAGGTGAATACCTCTTTTCGAACTGTAAATATTCTAAATACTTATCTAACATTACATAAGGTATAAAAACAAAAATTCACTTCTCAAATATACGTATTTAAGAAGTGAATTTAGTATGTGGTTAAGAAAAATCTTAAGCCTGCTCTTCCTTGCTAAGTCCTCTTTGTTTGTAAGCGGCCTTTAGTCTAGCTTGTCTTAAAGTTACAGAAGGCTTAATAAACGCTTGTCTAGATCTCAATTGACGAACTGTACCCGTTTTATCAAATTTTCTTTTATATTTTTTTAAAGCTCTGTCGATGGATTCCCCATCTTTTACTGGAATTATTAACATATTTTACATCTCATTTTGGATTGCAAAACTAGACATTTTTTATTAAACTGCAAAATTTAACTCCACTTTCTTTAAAAAACACATTATAAGTTATCCACAATCAGATACAATAATGTGGACAAGTATACTATTTTTTAAATTTTGAGTCCCCTCTATTATCCGTTATATTACTAATAACAGCAATATAAATATACTGGAGTTATCTGAAAAGTATGTCATATTATGAACTATATGTAAACAAAAATTCATATCTTTGCAGTTACTTTATTCATGGGGTTGACTGGTTTCGACAGCAAGATCAATGGGTAAGTAAGCATGCAGAGAACCGTAGCGCGATCTCTTTAATCCCTTGCTACACAACTTTAACTGGCAACGAAGAGTTCGCTCTTGCAGCTTAATATCGAAGTATAGTAGATCAAGCGTTTTCCTGAAGATAGTAAGGAAGCAAGATATCTCACAAATGCTCTGTTCTGCGGCGTTTGATTCTGGGATATAGGAATGCAGGAATAAGGTTTCAGATGCTTCGGCTGAAACTCGAAAACTTCAGAAGATAAACTGGAAGTTGGGTGTCTGCCCTCTGCCTCCAGTCGAAAATCAATGGTAGAATAAGCATGTAGAAATCTTATGTATTGCTTGTTTGGACGAGGGTTCGAATCCCTCCAACTCCACATAAAACCCGTTATTAACTAATTAATAACGGGTTTTTATTTAATATTGTACTAAATCTGTACTAAATACCTTTTTTTAATATTAAAATATTGCTTTTCATAATATATCGTGGTTTACTTCAATTTTTTGTTTTTCCAATTTCGAATGTAATCTAGCAAAGGTTTTCCCTTTAATGGTAATAGAGTAAATAATTTTATATGCTTTGCCGGTAGCGAGCTAATTCTTAAAATTATATTATTTTCTTCTTCCAAATCACTTTTATAAAACTTGTTCAATACAAACAACCTAGATAGTAGATCAGTATCATTTATTAAGACTTCAAATATTTTTTTTTCATCTGTATTATATTCTAATTTCTTATAGATATATTCTTCTTTTAATAAAGAATTACCATGTTTTAAAAATGAAATATTTGAATTTATGTCTTTAAAGAACTTTAGAATGTTACATTCAAAATCAACAGTATTTAAAGCTGAAAAGAATACTATATTCTGGCAATGAGAAATATTATTATAAAAATTTTTACACGAATCCACATTACTAAATTTAAAATACCTTTCTTCTTGAGGAGACTTTCTATTACCCTCTTTACTTGTAAAATAAGAGTTCAAATCATCATTATTTTGATAATCATTCTTTAAATAGTATTCAAGAGCCTTGATTGTTTGATAACCTGTAAGAGATATATCTGTTACAAAAATTATGTTTTCTGGTATATCTTCCTCACAAAGTTCATTAAAATTGGACAACCAATCAAAAGTTCTACTTTCGAAATTACATTTATCAAGTAACCTTTTAAGACCATTTTCATCATCAAAAGGATTTTTAATAGGAACAATTATAGTTTTTCGTTCATCTTCTAAATATACACTTAAAGTTTCTTGAAAGAATTTGATATGATCTTCAGAAATATAATTATGACGATATAATACTTCTAATATTGCACCATATAAATAATCCAAATTTAAATTATTCTCATCCATATAGTGTTTCAATTGACTTCCTGCTATACTCTCTTCATTGAATAAAGACAACCAATTAGATATTCTATACAAGAATTCCGATGGACTTTTTAAATGACATGTAAACATCTTCTTTAACTCCTGAAAATTTGGATTTGTTTCAACAATTGAGACTATACTTTCCAAATTATTATTTTTAGGAAATAAACTAATAAATGCATCTACATTTAGTTGTTCTTTATTTTCAACAAAAACACTATTATATAACATTTTTCTTTTAGTAATTCTGTCATAGCATTTAGCTATCTCATTTTGAATAACATATAAATACAATATATTTTCTTCCCTGTAAAGATATTGCGAAGTTCCTTTAACCCTTAAAATATTAGAAATTTCCTCTAAACTTTCTTCTTGAAAAATATCATATTCATGATTATATAGATATATTTTTTCAATTTCTGATAATATATCATTTAAATATATTTTATAGGTAATTTCGCGTGAAATAGGATGTTCCTTATCTTCTATTCTTATATTGTTTTTAATAAATTTTGAAATCTCAATACAATTTTCTGATTTAGAGTCTAGAAATATTTTCTTTAAATAACTTTCTTTTACAATTTCTGGAAAATTAATATTATTATCCGGTACTTGCTCAGTAAAAATCTCTAAAGAGCTTATTATGGTTTGATATAGCTCAAAAAGATTATTGTCTTTAATTTTTAATTTTTCATTAATGGAAAACAATAAATCTAACTCTAAACTGTCATCTTTATAACAATCAAAATGAACTTTTAGATAGTTAATAATATCTTTTAGTCCATTATTAAATGTTGTGCATAATTCAAATATTGTAGTACTCCAAACTGACTGGTATTGAAATATTGTTAATTCATCAGTTATAATATTATCAACAAATCTTTGAATAAATCTAATTTTAGATTCATCATTCATTTCAAGTAAAGAAGATGTTGGATAGAATCTAGTATTCAACTCATTTAGTGTAAAGTTGAATTTTGAATTATCTTGCACCAAATTAATTGTATCTAGCCTAGAAATTATTTCTTCTAAAGTTTGCCAATAACTAGTAATATTTAGATCAGCTATCGATCCTGTAAGATCAATTATTCTTTTATAATCAGAATAAAATGGAATAGCTGGCAAATTTGATAAACTTTCATATGGTTTATAAAAAACTGGAAATGTATTATATTTTGAATTAAAATTTATATGAACGTCTATCACAGATCTTAAATTCTTAATAAACATGCAAAAGTTAGAACCAGCTAGCATCATATTCAGGTTTTCAGCTGGAATCGTATATTCAATTTCTTTTGCTCCTTCAAAAGAAGAATCAATATCTAAATAGTCATATTTTTTAATATCTATACTTTCGTAAACCTTTTTTACAAAAATTTTATTACCATTTTTCAATACAATTAGTCCGTTTAGTGCTATATTTCTCAAACTAATATCATTAGTACCCGGATATAATAACGCAGTCATATCTTTTATCCAGTCATAAAATAATGATTGATCATCGTCAATTTCTTCCAACACATCTTTCTTAAAATGAGTATAATCATTAATGCTATCTTTTTTAAAGAGCATCATAATAAGTAGATTTCTATACTGTTCTAAGAATTCATTTAAACAAAAATATTCACCTATTTTTGAACCTTTTTTATTTGAAAGTATAAGTGAATAACTATTGTTAGAAAAGTCTTCGTACCGTAAGTCGGATACTTTATCTACCCATAAAAATTGATGTTTTTTATCTTTATATTCCCCTTGTTGAACTGAAACCTCTAATAACAATTTCCAAGACGTAATAAGATTATTATTACTTTCTGCTTTTTCAAATAATGTTAAAAAAGATATTACTTGATAATATGTTTTTAAGGCATTTTCATTCTTGAGAAAATCGTGATCGTTTTTTTTCCATTCAGAAAATCTTAGAAATAAATACTCCGCAAAAACATTTAAAAAATCTGTTGTTTGCGTTTGTTCTAATATTATTTTATTTACTTCAGATAATAAAGCAATATCATTAAACGATTCCAATTTTTTAACCATCAAATCCCAATGTGAAAGATCTAACTTGAGGTCAGGTAGTGCTAAAGCGGAAAACATAATTTTTTCAGGATAATTTAATGTTATGATATTATTAGTTTTTAAGCATAAAACAGCAATTAATAATTTATCTGCTTCATTTAAATCTTTTCTATCATATACATTCTCTATTAATACTGTAATCTGCTCTGTATGTGAAGATAAATCATCTTTATATAATAAGATTGAATTTAAAAAATGACTTAGAGATAACCCTCTTAATTTATTTGCATTTTCTACTAATGACCAAAACTCATCGGGAAAATTAGAAATAAGATTATTATAAAATAAAAAATATAAGGCTCCTCTACCATTATCTGTAAATGGTATCTTCTTTGCAAGTTTCTTTTTTATGCTAATTAAACGTCTATCATTATCAAATTGGCTATAAAAAAATCTGAGATTATCTTTCAAGCCAAATTTAACATCATCTGTTAAAATTTCAAGTTTAGAGATAGCTTCTTGAATTTCTGTTTGGGATAGGACATTTTTATTCTTGTTCGCATTATTTATATCATATTTTATATCATCCTTAAATTTTTGATATTCTCCAGAATCTGCATAACTGCGAACATTTACTATTTTAGTTTTGCTATCATTATATTGTAATCCATTTATTGATAGCCACTCATGTATATTTTGAAAAAGTTTAGTGGCTCTGTCCTCATTTTCTACAAAAATGAAAATATCGTCAACAAAACGATAATAAAATTCTCTCCTTTGATCTAATATAAATGTATCTTCAACTAAGGTATCCAAACTACCTAAATATAATTCGGCTAAATACCTTGCAAATACAGGACCTTGAGGCAATCCAACTTTTGAATTTTCAGTTGTTTTAACTGAAAGATCAATTAGATAAGTTATTATATTTCTATATTTAAAAATATCTTCGTTAGGTAACTCTTTTAATTTATTTTTAATAGACAGAGGTGCTTCTTCAAACAATTTTATTTTTAATCTTTGAAGATCAATTTTATCATAGAAACTCTTTATATCTAACTTTATTAAATAATAATTTGAATATTCAACATTAAACAAGATACTTTCTATTTTTCTAGTATATTTTGCCCAATTAATAAACCAATTAGTGAAAATATTATTTTTATAAAAGCTACTAGAAAATTCATATCCATAAGAATTACCCGAAATTTCACTATAATACAAGGTGTTTAAAACAAAAGTAAAGTATATTGAAATTATATTATTTAGTGGATCTATATTAAATAATTTACGAATTTTGGAATTTTCTTTTCTTTCAAACTCATATTTATCAGTTGCAACAATGTAAGTTCCTTTATATATTTCTTCGATATTTTTCCTTACAATTTCAAAATCAATTGTATTAATTGTTTCCAATTGAGGAAACAAAGGCACTTCATCATTTTTTAATGAATATTGATATAGTGACTTTCTAATTTTATCAAAAAGATTAAAATCAATATTTTCAATTCGATAATCAGAGATTTTTTCTAATGAAACACCTGCAATTAATTCAACTGGGGATACCATTTTGCATTGAAAGCAGGAAGAGCATCTACCTAGGCTTTTACAGGTTATAGGTTTTAGATATTTAAGCGTTTCAATCTTTTTTAGAGTAATTTCTTTATTAAAATCTCTAACTCTAGAGAAAATTTCTAGAAGTAATTCTTGACCAAAATTAATATTTTCTTGAGTCCGTAATTGCCCTAGTAAGCCAACTAAAATACTTCTCTCTTTATTATTTAAACCTTTTTCAAAATCATTAAAAATCAATTTTAAATGTTCACACTGACTTAAAGAACTTATTATGTCTTCTAAAGACAAATTGTTTGCAACATTAGAAGTTTTTCTTACTCTATAGTATGAGTTTTTTGACAAATTATCTGACTTTGTAAAATCACTTAAAACCGATTCAATAATTTCAATTGATGCGGGCTGAGCTTGAGATAATATCTCGAATTGTTTCTGTAAAAATTTTTCATTTGGAATACTTAACCAATTATCAGCATCAAAATCAAACTCTTCATTTATATTTACAAAAAAAGACAATTTATTACTACCTTTATTTTGAGAAAGAGGGAGTTTTATTCCTGAACCTACACCTTTTGAATATTTATTAACAAAAGGAACTTTTGGAAATTTATCTACAGCTATATCATTAGCAAATTTATCTTTAACATTAAAATAAATGTAATTTATTAAGTTATAGCCGTCACTTTTAGTAACAAGTCTTTCAAAAAAAATCCAAATGTGAAATCCTCTTCTACCTGAAAACTCAACCAAATGAGGTATATTTTTCTCATTTAAAAATTCTACAACTATTTCGGCCGCAGTTTTGACATCTTTTAAATTACTTGGATTAATTTTATTTTCGTCTATCTCCTTTTTAGAAATGTCCAAATCAATACAAATCCATTTTATAAATGCAGTATCAACTATATGCAACTCTTGATAAGTTAATAAACTTTTTTGGTTTCTTAACATATCTTCTATTGTTACCGGTGTTATACGTTCTTTAATTAATTTATAACTACCATTCTCTTGTTGTCTTCCATATTTCAGATCATCTACATAAAATATACTGAATAACTTGTCCGATAGAATCCTATATAGATTATCATTATTATCCATTTTTTAAAATTTGCTATTATTATTCAAAGATAGGACTTGCGAAGATAGTGTTGACATTATAAAGAACTTTTAAATCAATCTTCTATAAATTAATATCTTGTTTATGTAATTCAAAATAATAAGTTTTTCTATAATCACTATCATTTTTGTAGTAACCTCGTATAAAAGGTATTTGTTCTCTGTAAGCCTTTCCGTTTTGAAAATCAACAAAAATAATTGGGTCCTCTTCGGTTAAATCTATTTCAATAATGTTTTCAAGAGGAATTCTTTCTATTACATCAGTTCTGATAATTTTTAAATCATTAGAAATCGAACCTTCTTCTCTATCTCCAAGATAATTCCACTCTCCCATTTTATTCACAACAATTTTATCGTAATATTGAATTTGAACTTCTAAGAAATTTTCATTGAGATCGAAACTAAATACCTTATACCAATCCGCTCTTTGCTTAGTTCTAGGATCATCAAAGAAAGGATAAGCCTGATCCGTTATAGATCTGATGATTATCTTTTCATATTTAAATTTGTACGAGGGATCATAATAATAGAATATTGCATCTGAAATATCATTCGATGTATGAATTAAAAATTTTACAATATTCTTTCGAATAATTTGTTTCTTTTTAAAAATTGTTACATCATCTATTTTCCTTTTAGGAACAAACCTATCATCTTTTAAGATATTTCTAATTTTCTCTAACTTACCTATTGGAGTAAAAGAAAGCTTTGATATAATCTTAGAAAAATCTAAAATATGTTCATCTGGAATAAAAAGAAAACCTTCTTTAACTTTCAAATCTTTATATGATAGCTGCTTTTTACCTAAAATAAATATAATCAATGTTTCAAAATCTGAATCTAATCCATCTTCAAAAAATTTATCTAATGTTTCTTGGACTTTACTTTTTCTAGAATTAGCAGTTACTTGTATAGCAATAGAATTGATTGAGTCTTGTAAATCAATAGCTTTAAAATTCCGTTTATATTCATTTGAATTACTAAGTTGTAAATCAAATAAGATATTTAATATTTCTTGTATATGATACTCAGAAATTATATTTATATCTTGTAAATTTGATTGAGAAAGCATTTCAATTTTATTCTTTAAAATCCCAAACTCCTCTATTATTTCTTTTAAGTAAAACTCTCTTTTCAATATATTATAATTTAATAAAAAAATTACTTAAAGAATTACATTTAATTGTTTAACTATATATTCTATCTTTTGAACTTTTTCCTTCATATTTTTATTATTTAGTTTCCTTTTTTCGAAAATGAATTCTATTTTTAATTTATCCTCTAAAAGCTTTTTTGATTGATTTGAGATCAAATCTTTATTACTAACCAATATTGATAATAATGAAAATAAATCATCATAATTTACAATTAATTCTTGTTCCGCATATTCTTTAAGTTCTGGCATTACCTGAGAACTAACAAGTAACATTAAATGTAATGGCTGCTGATAGTACTCAGAATTATCAACCTGTGAATACTTATTTTGGAGTAATAATATATCTAAAAACTCCTTGAAAAAATTTTCAGGTACGACATCTTTAAAGCTTTCCTTATATTCAAAAAGGAATGCAATTCCACAATAAATAAAAGTCTCCTTCATAATAGAATTAAAATCAATTCCTTTTGGGTTCCATCCTTGATGGGTTATTTTAAACTGTCTTATTATGCTTTGCGACCTTAATACTGGATTATTATCTAAACTAACTAAAAAGCCTATTCCTTTCATCGACTTTAAATAAATTTCTGAATAAGATTTATCCCAAAAGAATTTATCTGAATTTACAAAACTTAAAATACTTTTAAGCAAGTTAGAACCAAACAAATTTGACTCATTATCTTTAATTAAATCCACATAAAAATTGAATTTTTGTAGATTAAGAGAATCTTGATCAAAATCTTCTTTATGCTTAAAATGTAATTTATATGTATTTGTTAGTAATTCTAATTCTTCATTATACAATTTGCCCAACTGACTATCATTAACATTTGGTTTATAGCTAAAAATCCAATCTTGAATCTCGGAGCTTTTAGTTTGATCTACTAAAGTTTTTATAAATTCTTCATAGTATTTAGGTCTTTCTAATAGCCATTCTTTATAACACTTTTGACCTTGTACAAAAAGAAATTCATTTGTTGGTGTAATTCTATCTATATTTTCATAAAATGCTAATTGTTCTGTAAGTTTGCGGGATTTTTCAAAAAAATTTCTTGCAAAAATTAAAAGGAGAATATTTAAATCTGATCCTATATTAACTTTTTTAGATTTTAGAATATGTAATAATTCTAAATATTTTTTCGGATCAAAAGGATGTAAAGTTTGAAAGATACAATCTTGAATCATTGTTAATTGTAAGTTATCCCAAAGCTTAATCCATAATGAAATGTTTTTTTTAAAAAGTAATTGTGATTTGAAACTATATTCTCGATTAAGACTAATATAATCTGAATTTCTCGTTGTTGTATATATATGTTCCCAAGTCTTATCATATATGTTATCAGCTATGATATGTTGTCTATCTAAAAGTGTTTTATCGAAAGTTCTTATAATATTCCAAATATTTTCAGAGTTTACTTTCACATCTGTCCATTGCTCTTCATTTTTAATCCAATCTTTCGAAACATTTTCTATTAAATAATTTCTAAAACTAAATAACATTTCGGTTTTTTCAATTACATCTAATAATATTTTAACCGAATTAAATCGTGAATCTTTAACTACAGCTAAAGCCAACCTTTTCTCTAACCAAGTATGAATATAATTTTGTATTATATATTTCTCATCATTAAAACCATCCTTATCAAAAATTCTACAAACAAACTTATTAAATACGCTTTGAAATAAATTCTTTTCTGAATTTGATTCATAATATTGTTTATAAAAAAAATTTTGAGATAATATTTTATTTAAAGAAGTTTCAATTTGAGAAAAATTGATGTTAGAAAACTCTTTCTTATTATCATCAGATGTTAGTAAAAATTCTATATTTATCTTAATAAATGGCTCTATAAGATCATGTAAACATAATTCTCGATCTAAAGATTCCACAAATTCATACTCAATATATTTTTGTTCTAGAGTATAAAAATCATATTTATAAAAGATTTCTTTATCCATAATTATTAGTGTAGAAATGTTAATGGAATCTGATGTCTCATAGAAAGATTCCAATACTGTTTAAATATTGATATAATAAATTTTTTTGTATTATCATTTTCGACTCTAAATATTCCTGTTGATTGTTCAGACTTAATATGATAACCTACTGAGCTTCCTACTAAGTATACTTCAGAATCATCAATTATTAAAAAGCGATCATGAAAATAACGATCTCCTTGGTTTGATATATCCCCTCTATTTATAACTCTTAACCCAAATCTGCAATCTTTAATTGGTGGAATTACAATTTTTAATGCATTTTTTACTTCAGTAAGATATGTCTCAGGACCATCTAATCCTTTCGATGTTAATATTTTAATCGTAATATCATTTTTTAGATTGATAAAAATATCTTGATCATTACCTGGAGACTTCACATTAAAATAAGGATCCCAAATAATAATCTCACTATTCGCATTATTAATCAAGTGTTGATATAATAAAGGAGCATCCGAAGGGTAAGAACCTTTATGATAAAACCAATATTCATTTTGTCCACATTCGTGCATTCTTAAAGCAGAATTAACTGGATCTGTTGAAAAATCCTTACTCATTAGTCAGCTCATTTGCATAATCAACTATATTCTGAGAATATTCCTCTGAATGAAACCATTTTTCAATTTCTTTAATGATTAATGTTCCAGAAGCTTTGGGTATTTTTGCAATACAAGTTGCTCTATTTCCAATTTCATTAAAAGAGCTCCCAATAAACCAAATATATTTGTCAACAACAATAAATCTGTCATGCATAATACTTTCACCTCTAAGGGTGCGAACTACAATATCAGTGAATGGTTTGTCGTTGTAATTTTTAATTATTTCCGCTATTTTTTTAGCTTTTATTTTTGAGATAAACTGTTTACTATTTAGAATATTAATTTGTACATTAGAATTTTTAATATGAAAAGCATAATCAATAATATCCATTTCAGAAAAATAAGGATCACAAATATAACAACTATCTTTAGCGTTATTTAGGATTTCTCTAATTGAAAATTTTGCTTTTTCCTTTAGCTCATTTTTTTCAAGATCACTTTTGGCACCCGGGTAAAATATGAATTCTTTAGATTTTTCATCTCGTATATGTTGCCTTTTATTTTCTGCATCCTTAAAATAATATTCAGAATTCAATTTTTCGGAATTTCCGATAGAAAAAGGATTGACATCAGAAAATTTTTCTATTGTAAATTCCTCACTCCCTTTTTCTGTTTCGACTTTTACATGAAAATCACTATTTTTTATTAAAGTATTAAATTTAATACTTTTTAAAAATGTTGCTGGTTCATGCACAGCTATCAAATCATTATCTTGATTATAAACTCTTAACTCAAACAGATTAGGCTCATGCGGAAGCTCTATTAATCCAATTGTGTTTTCAATTTTAAAAGTTTTATCCAAAGCTATAGCGTCACCATGTTTGTCTATGATTCTAAAAATAATAGGTTCAAATAAACTTTTCCTTTGATATATTTTATAAAAAATCCCGACAGGATTCAAAGAAAGACTAATATCAATATCTGTAAAATAGGGGTTGGGTGCAGATAAATATATATTTCCTAAATGTTCTCTTTTTTGAACAATATCGAAACCTAACCAGTCAAGTGTTAAACTTTGTAAAGCCAACATCTCTTTTGAGATGTTTGATGATATAAATTGATTTTCAACTCTACGTTCAAAATCAATTTGACACCATACTAATATACCCGACTTCCTTTTGGGTAATATAGATACTAGGCCATCTCCATAAAAATTTGGAGATAGAATTAAAGGATATTTTCCTGTAGGCTCAGGAATAAAAGATGAGTTTGTAAAATATATTTTTTCATCATTGATTTTATAGTTTCCAAAAGGAGCATTAAAGATACTAATAGCATCGTCCACTGAATTTATTTCATCAATAACAATATAGAAATTATAATCTCCTAATTTAGATTTTTTAGCCCTAACAAAATTTTTTTTCCATTCATCATTTGGAATACTATATGGATATTCATCTTTATTTTGCAATTCAATAACAGAAAATAAATGAATCCAGTTCTTACTAATTAAATCTTGCGCCAAAAGAGAAGTCCTTATAGCTTTTGTATAATACTTTTTTAATTTTTCTATCATTTTTTACCAAAAATGAAATTTATAAAAAAAATATGATGTAAAGTATTTCAACTCATAAAATTAAATTTAATTATACAAAATTTCATATTGTTAGGACTAAAACTTCTAGTTTAATACTTATTCCATCTTACTGCCTGAGTAAACTTTTTATTATCATTATTATAAAATTCAAGAACATCATTATTCAAAACAAAATATTCTCCTTGACTCACATCTTCTTTGTAATTATATCTTATTCCATTTTTAGAATTTATTTTTTCAACTTCATTATCCATAAATTCTCCATCTTTAAAGGTAGTTCTAATAAATGTTTTTCCGTTATGCTCATAAATGGTATATAGAGAGAATGTATAATCTTTTTCGTTAAAAATTCCAATAATATCGCCCTCGACTTTTTGCGCTTTAAATAGCATTTGATTATCTTCTGTGTTAGTAGAGCCATTAATGGAAACCTCTAATTCAGGATCAAAATGGCTTGTTGCCCATGCTACAATACTATTCTCATTATCTTTTAAATTGTAGAAAATATAAAAACGTCTTTGTTTATCTTTACTATTGTAAAGTTCTTCAGCTAAAGTTGCCAATTGTCCTTCTGTGAGCTTTTGGTTAATTTCTACTTGGAGTTGATTTTTTTCAATGTTGGGATTACTTTCATCTTTGATAATTGTGTACTCAAAATTTTCAGGCAAATCTTCTTTTGTGTAGTTGCCGATAGTGGCACTTGAACCGCCTCCGAATATGAGTTTTACAAGGAAAAAAATTAAGGCAATAAAAATAAGGAGAATAAAAATTACTGCTTTGTTGGGCTTTGAATTGATCGGTTTGCTAACTGTTTTTTGCATTTGTAATTTATTTATATCCACAATATCCCGAATTGGATGTTAATATAAATAATCAGCGTGGGACATTTCCATCAGTTAGCAACGTCCGACCAAGAACGCAATACAAAGAATAGAAAGCCCACGCCTTAACGTGTGCATCCTGAATTCCCTTGTATTTGTTATTTTTAACTTGGTCGGTTTAGCTAACTAAAATAGGGACGCTAATATGTTGTTATTTTTTAGTTTTATTTCATATTGCAAATATATAGTAATTATGTCAAAGAGAATTATTTTTTAGTCCGCAGTAAAGATCTTTTGAACGTGTGCAGTATAATGCCACTGTCTAATACAATAGCTAGCTAGGATCTCAATAGAGTACCCTGCCTACTTGATTTTTTCATTTTAGATTTAATGCTTTAACGTGTGTATGCATTTGTGATATGTAAATGTTTACCTATCTTCAGGCATGTATGCTCTCTCATAAGGGAAGTGTATTAATATATGCTAACGTACAAATCTCTATGTTTTTATATATTGTCATGGCTGACACCTATGTCTTTAGAGTATTATATAGTCTTTGTTTGTCTTGCCACATATATTATTATGCCTTGTCTCGCATTGTTGTTAGCCACTATGCCTTAATGTCTATGTATGAATGTTAACACTACAATGAATGTTTCTCATGTAACAGTCGACAAGTTACTGTAAGCAAAAAATTAGGACCGTGCAGTACGTTGTGCACTGCCTATAATTTTTACTTTGCACGGATTTCAATTTTGTTATATTTTTTGTAATTGTTGTTATTTTTTTATTTTCTTTTGGAGCATCTGAACAAGGAAATTATCACTATCAATACAGAGGTTTCCTTTTAACATCCAGCCATTTGAAAAATGTTTATTGATTTCTGTTTCAAAGTCTTTTAAATTGGTGTCGCGGATTACTTTAATAGTTTTCATAATTTTATTTTTTTAATTAATTTGAATTTTTCGATGAATTAAATTTTTTTAGCACTTTGCATTTTCAGCACTTTTAACACTTTAAGTTTTCCAAAATGCACATAATGTTGAAAGTGCAAAGTGCTTATGTAGTTTTTACAATTTTTTTCTCATAAAAACCATGTTGAAGTCTTTTAAATAAAATTTCATCTTTTAAGAATTCTTTAGCTTGTCTTGTTCCAATATTATATGACATGCATAATTTAGTGGCATCTGCAGTAGCAAACTTATTATTTAAAGCTTCATAAAAATTTCTTTTATTCTCTGTCAAAGATTTCAAATAAGTTGTTGGGTTTTGGATGATTTGAAGAACTTTAAAAGAGCAATTAATATAATAATTACATAATTTTTTTGCCCCTTCAACTGCTTTCAATCCTATACTGTTACTCTTAGGATTTTCCATTATTTGTAGTATCAAAGCTAAACGTATAAAATGATTATCGTATTTTGACAATATTTCACCTTTTATACTATCGTGATGTTCATTTACTAAATCGCAATTGTTTTTATTCCATCCTAACCAAAAGTCTTTAGCTTCATCACTCCACTCCAATATTTTGGTATTTAATATCCCTTTGTTTTCAATAATATTTGAATTATCAATATAATCCGTAATAAATTGAGCGTAATCATTAAATAAATTTTCATCCATCTCATTATCGTTAATTGGTTGTTTATGAACATTATCAGGATAAGCAAATAAAAATCTTTGATAAAATCCATTATCCAATTTTTGTGAGGTAAATAATTTTCCCAACATTCTTGGTTGTACCCCACCAATAATAGATAAAAATGGAGTTTCTATAAATAGTGGGATTGGTTGACTAATTCTGTCAATTGTTGTAGGTTTATTACTCCATGTTGTAAGAAAATTACTTTGCTGATCGCTCTTAGAATAATTATTAATACCATCTAAAAAAGTTGGCAATTCATCACTAATTACAGTACAACCTCTAGGGTTTTCATTCAATCTTTTAAATAAGGCTTCAGGAGTGCAATTTGTAAGAATAAGCTTCTTTAGTATCGGTTCTTCTACCTTTGGAACATTTTTCTTTTCCGTTTTTGTAAGACTTTCATATTCATTAAATTTTTTACGTTGAGTTTCAAAAACTTTATGGTTAATGCTGTCTATACGCCTTAATGGATCAAAAATAGTACTTATTGGATGTGATTTATTGGCTCCTGCCTTTCCGACTATGCAACAGTAAAGTGATGCAAATTCAGACCATAAAGGTCGTACGTTAACTTTGACACTCGTTCCCATTACTGCTGAAGTAGCAACCAGAATTGCAGATGCAGTATAATCAATAGGATAATTTAATGATTTATCTAATTCAAGGGTTAATTCTTTAAAAGGTTGAGGAAAGACATCAATAGGAAAAAGATTATGGCCTGTGTTTTCATTATCTAACATAATCATTGTTTTAATTTTGTTAGACATTCCATAATTTCTGAACGTTTAAAGTATCTTTTATTATGAATTGAGTAACATGGAATTTTGCCACTCTTACCCCATCTCCAAAGTGTACTATGATTTATTTTTAAAAACTTACAAGTTTCCTCGTATGTCAATAATTCATCTTGATTTTGTAGATTAAGGCTTTTCTTAAAGTCCTCTAATTGAATTTTAATTCCCTCTTGCAGTAAATCCGATAACTCATTTGGAGTCGTTTGGATAAGTTGTAAAAAACCATTTTTCATAACTGAGTAATTTTTTCACAAAGCTATTATATGGCTATTTAAAGGTGTAGAACGACAGTGTTCTTTTTACGGAACGTTATCCGTATATAATTGATTTTAAGGTATTATAAAGCAAAATCTTTTCTTTAGTTTCACAATTTTTCAATGTTTTAATTTTCTCCAATTCATCTATAAGATAATTTTCACTAGAAAGCCATTTTATAAAATCTACAGTTCTGAAATTTTCAAATATTAAATTCTCCTTATACATCATTCTATAAATAAAACTATAATCAGCCAATAAATGTTCACTTACTTTATACTTTTCATGCAATAATTGAAAAAACTGATATGCTTCAGTATCTATAAAAATTTGCGGATAAGGGTTATCCAAGACAACTTCATCTGAAACATTTCCGCCTTCTTTTTTTATTTCTTCAATTTGCAACTCCAACTTCTCTATTCTTTCATTACGTAATTTATTCTCGGTAATCTTTAAGTCTATAATAGAAAGTGCTTCATCTTGTTTATCTGCTAAATTTTTCATCCTTTCGAACATTGGTGATAAATGTTTCATCATTGAGGATTCAGCTGTCCATTCTTTCAATCTTTCTGATGGTTCGTAGTTTTCTTCTGACATAATATAATTATTAATCCTTTTTAAGATAATTAAAAATTCCCATTGCAAAATCTTTATTGCTTTTCCCTATATACTCTAAGAAAATAGTTTCTGTACTATGTCCTGTCATATTCATAAGATAGTTTGTAGGAATATTAGTTCCGTAATAATTAGTTGCAAATGAACGCCTCCCTATATGGGAAGAAACTAACTCCCATTTTTCATAAATACCTTCTTTATTTCTATACTTACCACTATTAGGTTCAGTTTCTATTTTTTTATTTCTTTGAATTTTTTCTGTTAATCCCGCTTTTTTACAAACCTCTTTTAAATAATCATTGTATTTTTGGTCTGATAACGGCTTAGGAAATTGCCAACTTCTCTTATTTAGGATTTCTTCTACTTCTGGAAAAATGGCTATTGTCATTAATTTATTGGTTTTTTGTTGTCTAAACTCTAACAAATGATTACCCTCTTCTTTTCTTATCATATCGGTTGTGAATTTCATGAAATCCGAAACCCTTTGCCCTGTATGGCAGGAAATAAGTAACCAATCTCTGACATTATCCAGACTTTCATTTAATTCAACTTTTTTGATTTGTTCCAATTCTTTAACTGTTAAATAAAGAGGCTTATTTTCTTTTTTAACTTTTATCTTCACCTTATTTATATTTCTATCAATCTCGAGTCCTTTCTCATAAGCATATCTACAAAAAGTTGTGATAAATACCAAATCTCTTTGGATAGTTCCAATAGCATAGCTCTCTTTTTTACAGTACTCTATAAACTCATTTTTAAAGTTCTCGTTGATTTCAGAGATAAGGATTATCCTTTTTTTCTCTTTCTGAAACCTTTCGAGTTTGTGCTTGACAACCTTTAATTTTTTTACGGTTGATTCAGTAATCTCATTTTCTTTTTCCTCAATATAATAATCAACAAATTTTACAATTTCATTGGTTATCTCCGTATTTAGATTATCTCGATTATAGTAGTTATCAATTATATTCTCAAACCATTCTTTGGTAATGGATTCTTCTTTGATTTTACCAACCGCATCAATAACAAAGTTTTTAATATTGTTGAGTTCTGTTTTTATTTCCAAATCAAAATTATATAATTTAGCATCTCTGATACTTTTATGATTTGCTTTATATAATTTTCCGTTTTTCTCTTTTTTCTGTCTTAGGTAGTTTTCCCAATAATCTTTAGGTACTTCGACTTTAGTCCTACAATCAAATATCTTCTCATTATTTTCTTTCTCATCCTTTGAGAACTTCCCTAAAATAAGTCTTGATGTTAGAAACGAATTTGCTTTTTTGGAACGGTAGATAAAAATAACTCTTGCCATAGTTTATACTTATGATACAAAGTTATAAATTCGCATGAATGGTTGTACTAATTTTGTACTAAAAAATGCAATTAAATAAAAATACTTGCAATCAAAGACAAGATTAAGAAAAATAGAAATAAGCCAAAAACCCTTTATATAAGTATATTTTCACAATATAACTGTGTTTTTTGAGGATTATAGGATCGCAATACTAGTACTCCCTCCAACTCCACTGAAAACCGCCTAATATAGGCGGTTTTTTCTTTTTGAGTCGAATAAATAATTGAATTAGAACGGTAATGAATATTAAATGCTTTATATATAATTTAGCAGATGATAATAATTATTAAAAAAAAAGCAGATAACATAAATGCTATCTGCTGCTTTTTATTTAAAGAAGAGTTTAACCCTTTTTTAAATTATGCTACTCGCACGTTAACTGCGTTAACGCCTTTTTTTCCGTTTTCTAAATCGAATGTTACGACATCGTTTTCACGAATATCATTAATTAAACCTGATGTATGTACGAAAACATCCTGACCACCATTTGATGGTGTAATAAAACCAAATCCTTTAGCATCGTTAAAGAATTTTACTGTTCCTTGTTGCATTGTAATGTATTAAAAATTATTGTATTATTATTTGGCTTTTGCCATTACTGCATTGATACTTATCAAAACAATAATAAATCGATTTGTGAACAAAAAATGGATGTTGATATTTTTAGAAGCCTGAAAATTCAAGTTTAAAAAAGGTACTTCACCTGTTATATTGATGACAAAAATTAGCGGCTGTAAAAGCGAAGACTGAGAAGAAAGAGTAAACTCAAAAGTTTCAGAAGAAGCGTCGGCAGGAGCCTGATTATTTTACAAATGTACACATAATTTATTGAAAACAAGCACTTTTTAATTTTATTTTATTTTACCATATATTAATCAGGATAAATTAGCATTAGTATGGCAGGTCTGAAATTACATTTAAATGACACATATACTATAGAATATTCCACTAATCTTCAAAGCAAAAAACTCCAAAGTTTTTAAATTATCTTTTTAATAATATGGTTTTTATTTTAAAAGTAATTTTGAATAACATAGACTATTGTGACTTAGAAAGAACTAAGTGTAACTTTAAATACATTTCCTTTGGCGCCATCTCCTCCATCCCGACCATCTCCTAGTGTTCTTGGCTCCGGATAAACTCCATCTGAACCATCTGAACCACGTCCGCACCATCCGTTTCCAGGACCTCCATTACCTCCGTATCCCGGCTTTCCTGCTTTGCCACCATTACCACCCACACCTCCGTTACCACCTCTTATGTAAAACTTTGATGCATTAACAAATACTTCCGTAAATACTGCTGTTGAAACAAAATAAATATCAGAAGCATTACTGCCATCTCCACCTTTTCCGCCCTGTCCGCCTCTTCCGGATTCAGCACCATTCCCGCCCCGGCCCGGACCTGTTTTGCAATCAAATGCAGACGTCGCCCCTTCTTTACCATTAGATCCGTTACCTCCATTGCCACCATTGCCACCATTACCACCGTCTCCTCCACCGATTCCATCAAAATCTAAAACAAACTTTGAGTCTTCAATATGTTGAAGAGTATCTATGCAGATGATTTCTTTGGCAATAATATACAAATCAGGATTTTTTAAGAATTCTCCATCTTCACCCGTTAAACCGGCCTGACCGGCCGATCCCGGCTGTCCCTGTCTGTCAACTTCTCCTATTCCATTAGCCCCATCTATACCTTTTAGCCCATTGCCTCCGTTTTTCCCGTTAATAGTCTGATCAATCTCTATTTTTATCGGAAAACTGTTATTCTTTAATTTCAGTTTATTACAATAAATTACCCAGAATGGCAGATTTGCATTGGTAAAAGTTAAGGTTGCATCTGGCTGGCAAATAATTTCATCTGCCTTTAAGATTTGTCCGTTAAAAATTTCTCCGTGGTTTACAGGAAATACATTTTCAATCACCGCCGTATCGTTAATTAAGTTCATTACATCTTCCGGTAATGCTTCATTAAGGCTGTTAAATACTAATTCTTGAATGTTCATGATATAAAAATTTTAATTATAATTATTACATTCAAAAGTAGCGGACTCTATTGTCTTAAGAAATAACACCTTTGTGTAGTTTTTTCATCAGCGTTTCCATTACAACCATTATAAGCAGCATTTATAACAAAACCCTGCTCGGCGGCAAACCATACTGCTTCTTAAAAGCAAATGAAAAATGGGAAAGGTCTTCAAAACCAAGATCCAGATAAATATCTGTTGCTTTTTTTCCTTTTTCCAGAAGATAATGTGCTTCCTGAAGTCTTTTTTCAAGCAGCCATTTTCGCGGGGTAGTCCTGAATATTTTTTCAAAGTCCCGTTTAAAGGTCGCCAGACTCCTTCCCGTGAGATAAGCAAAACGGTCCAGCTTTACATTAAAGTGATAATTTTTAAGCATAAAAACTTCGAGATCAATCTTATACGGATGGGAAATATCGTAAAGAATATTTTTCAATGACTGATCATGTTCAAATAAAAGAATTAAAGCTTCCTTCTGTTTCAATAAAGCGAGCTCGGGAGATTTGTTTTCCAGCATATCCTGATACTGAAGAAGGGATTCCATAAAATATTTCAGATGCTTTGTTGCCGATACATTAATAAAAGCAGGAGTTTTTAGCCTTTCGGGAAGAACAAAATGCTCTTCCTCGCTCATTTGTTTGAGCATTTCATCATCAAATCTGACAGATAAAGATTTAAACTCCGCTTCCTCACCCGGCTTTTTCAGGAATTTCAGCAATTGATTTTTACGGACAAGATATACATCTCCGCTTCGGAATATTTTCTTATTAACACCGTCATTAAGTTCCATTTCTCCCGAAATAACCATCGATAGAACATTATAAGAAGTAAATTGCTCTCCTTCCCGAAAAACCGTAAAATAGCAGGAATAATTTATGTAATCAATATTTCCGGACATTTTCTTCGTATTAAAGTCAAGCCAAAAATTCGACTTGACTGGTCAATATAATATTTTTAACGGACTTAAACCAAAATTGATTTCGGTTCTAAATATTCTTCCAGACCGAATGCTCCAAATTCCCTTCCGATTCCTGACTGTTTGAATCCTCCGAATGGTGCCAAAGGATTATGCTTAAAGCCATTAATACACACCCTTCCCGCTTCAATCTGAGATGCTACTTTTAAAGCACGGTTCTCATCAGAAGAAGTAACATAGGCCGCTAATCCATAAGGAGTATCATTGGCAATTTCGATAGCTTCTTCTTCATTTTGGTAGGATATGATAGAAAGTACAGGTCCGAAAATTTCTTCCTGTGCAATACGCATATCGTTTCGGACATTGGTAAAAATAGTCGCTTTTACGAAATTCCCGTTTTCAAGTCCTTCCGGCTTTCCAATACCGCCGGTTAATAAATGAGCACCCTCTTCCAGGCCCAGCTTAATATAATTTTGTACACGTTCGTATTGCTTTTCAGAAACCATGGGACCTACATTGGTATTTTCATTCGCAGGATTTCCTACTACAACCTGATGTATTGCTTCTTTCGCAATTTCATTAACCTCTTCCAATCTTGACTGGGGCACCAGCAAACGGGTAGGAGCAATACAGGCCTGTCCACTGTTCATATAAGCGCCAAAAACAGCCTGGGGAATTGCCTGGCTAAAATCTGCATCATCCAAAATAATATTAGGAGATTTTCCGCCAAGCTCTAAAGTAACCCTTTTCATACTGTCTACAGCTCCCCTGGCGATCATCTTACCTGTACGGGTAGAACCTGTAAAAGATATTTTAGCAACATCAGGGTGATTAACGATTTCGTTACCTACTACATTGCCCAATCCGTTCACCACATTGAAAATCCCTTTCGGTAAGCCTGCATCATGAAAACATTCTATAATAAGCTGCGTCTGAAGTGCACTCATTTCGCTGGGTTTTACAACTACGGTACAGCCTGCCGCAACCGCCGTTGCAAATTTACTGCATATAAAACCGTTACTGGAATTCCATGGTGTAATAATGCCAACCACTCCTACAGGTGTCATTTGTACAAGAGTGTTGCCCACCTTCCTCTCAAATTCAAAATGATGGAGTGTTTCTATCATACATTCGAAGGCTCCGACCATATTTTGAAAACCAGCTGTACAGAACTGCCGGGTTCCGCCATATTCCATAATCATTGTTTCTATAAGCTCATTTTTCCGTTTTTCTACAGTCTTCTTTAAATTCTTCAGAATTTCAATACGTTCTTCTGTTTTAGTTTTTGAAAATGTTCTAAAAGCTTCTTTTGCTGCTGCAATTGCTTTTTGGGTGTCCTTCTCATCTCCTAAAACGACCTCTCCAATTTTTTCATAATTGGAAGGATTGATAAGATCAAATACCTCTGTTCCGTTTAAGTCAATAAATTCGCCATTAATGTAAGCGTTGTTTATACATTTCATACTGTTTATTTTTATTTACAAGACAAAGTTCCTACAATTCCAAAGGAACCATTTTGCTAGACAGCTCAATTAAACTTTGCTAAAAAGCTCAGAATTCAAATCGTTTCAGTTAAAATTAAAAATGATCCCTTACCAACTCATCCCACAAATAAATAAATTTCTGAGACCCATCATTTATTCTTTAGACGGATTACCTATACCGCATAAGCTATCTGTCGCCAATCTTTTTTTGCGTGGTTTTATCCGGAATCATAATAATTTCACTTATGAATTACATAGTAAACTTAAATAGCTGAAAACGAAAACACTAAAACTTCTCACTATAAAATAAGTATAGTCTACCCACAAAAAAGACTAAAAAAATGTTTTATCGTGAAGAATTTTATATATTTGCACCATCTAACAATTAAAAAAATAATTTACTATGTCAGACATTGCATCAAGAGTAAAAGCTATCATCGCTGATAAGCTTGACGTTGAAGAAACAGAAGTAACTCCTGAAGCTAGCTTCACTAACGATTTAGGAGCTGACTCATTGGATACAGTTGAGTTAATCATGGAATTTGAAAAAGAATTCAATATTCAAATCCCTGATGACCAGGCTGAAAAAATTACTACTGTAGGGCACGCTATCGCTTACATCGAAGAAGTAGTAAATAAATAATATTCTTCAACAAAAAAGAAAATTTTAAAAGTTTATGGAATTAAAAAGAGTAGTTGTAACCGGTTTTGGCGCAATAACACCGATTGGAAATAATGCAAAAGAATACTGGGAAAATCTTCTTAAAGGTGAGAGCGGTGCTGCTCCGATTACTCTTTTTGATGCCACAAACTTTAAAACTAAATTCGCTTGCGAGGTGAAAGGCTTCGATCCATTACAGCATTTCGATAAGAAAGAAGCTAAAAAAATGGACCGGAATACTCAGCTTGGGCTGGTAGCCGCAAGAGAAGCGGTAGCACACTCCAGGATTATGGAAGACAATGTAGATAAAAACAGAGTCGGTGTAATCTGGGGGTCAGGAATAGGAGGTTTGGAAACTTTCGAAACTGAGGTTTTAGGATGGGCAAATACGGAAATTCCAAGATTCAACCCATTCTTTATTCCTAAAATGATTGCGGATATCACTCCTGGACATATTTCAATAGAGTATGGTTTTCACGGGCCGAATTATACTACGGTATCTGCCTGTGCATCTTCAGCCAATGCTTTAATTGACTCCAAGATGATTATCCAGCTTGGAAAAGCAGATGTTATTGTATGCGGAGGCTCTGAAGCAGCCGTAACAGCAAGTGGTGTCGGTGGATTCAATGCGATGATGGCGCTTTCTACAAGAAATGATGATCCTACAACAGCTTCAAGACCTTTTGATAAAGACAGAGATGGCTTTGTATTAGGCGAAGGAGCAGGATGTATCATCCTTGAAGAATATGAGCACGCGGTAAAACGTGGTGCTACAATTTATGCAGAATTATTAGGTGGCGGTATGAGTGCAGATGCACACCACATGACTGCCCCGCACCCTGAAGGATTAGGAGCTTATCTGGTAATGAAAAACTGTTTGGAGGACGCAGGCTTAACTGCTGATGAAGTAGACCATATCAACATGCATGGTACCTCTACTCCATTAGGAGATATTGCAGAATCCAACGCAATTTCAAAATTACTGGGCGAGCACGCTTTTGATATTCAGATTAATTCTACAAAATCAATGACCGGTCACCTTCTGGGAGCTGCCGGAGTAATTGAAGCTATCGCTGCATTAGGAACTATTATTCATGGTATTGTTCCGCCTACCATCAACCATTTTACTGATGATGAAAATATTGACAGCAGACTGAATTTCACATTCAACACCGCTGTTAAGAAAGATGTGAAAGTAGCCATGAGCAATACTTTTGGATTTGGCGGGCATAACGCTTGCGTTCTATTTAAGAAAATCTAAATTCAATGAATGGAGTTACAGAAATACTTTTCTAAATTCCTTCTCAAACAAAGAAAAAGAAAATTAACGGAGAGAGATTACTTCCTTAGTACCGAGCTAAAAAAAATGCTGGGTGCAGAGGTTCAGAATATAGCTCTTTACCGTGAAGCTTTTTCTTTAAAAAGTTCTTCTAAAAATCAAGACAGTAATTACGAAAGGCTTGAATTTTTGGGAGATTCTGTTTTGGGTACAATTATTTCCTGTCATCTGTTCCAGACCTATCCTCAGGCTAATGAAGGATATCTGACACAGATGAAATCTAAAATTGTTAATAGGAAGAATCTTAATAAACTAGGGGAAGACCTGAAGCTTATCGATCTTTTGCAGAAGCAGGGATCCGCAGCATTGGGAGAAAACATTTCCGGAAATTTATTTGAGGCGCTTATTGGTGCTGTTTATCTGGACTTTCATTACGATGGCTGTAAAAAGATCATCCTGGAAAGATTATTGACTCCCGGAGAAATTAACAAGCTTGAGAATAAAATTGTAAGCTATAAAGGTCTTCTGCTCGAATGGAGCCAGAAGAAAAAAGTAAATATAAAATACGAAACCTGCGAAGAGGTCCAGGCCAATAAAGCAGTGGTATTCAGGTGCCATGTCTGGCTGGGAGAAGAAAAGATCGCGAATGCGACGGAAACTTCCAAAAAGAAAGCAGAAGAAAAGGCAGCACAAAGAGCATTTTATATTTTAAATAAAAAAGAAAACATACTTGGAAATTCAAAAACTTTATGATCTTGATGATATAGAATTTGAAGATATTGCCATAGGATTGGTAAGATTAGCAAAGGATATACCTGCTCATGAGTTTTTCTACAAAATAAATCAAATCAACGGCCTTACTTTTTCCAGAAAGAAAGATGTGATCATTCACGGGGCTTATTATGATTATTATTTCCCGAGATTTGAAGCCTACCACAGGTTTACAAAGACATGTTTTACATTTATTTCAAACCGGTCTTCAGAAAGTAAGCAAAAAAAACTGCAGACTGAGCTCTTTACAGAAGAAGAAAACATTAAATTTTTATTAAATAATCAGGTAGATGTAGAATATATTCTGCATACTTCGGAACAAATTCCTGATTTTTCCGTAATTTTGCTCCCGGAAAATCTTGTATTTCCGATACAAGACTATACACTAGGTTCTGAAGAAGAACTTTATCAAATTATCCAGTATTATGAATAAGTATTTAAAGAAGACAAAAATTATTGCAACACTAGGACCTGCTTCATCGTCGAAGGAGGTAATGTTAGGACTAATGAAAGCGGGTGTTGATATTTTCAGAATAAATTTTTCACATGCAGATTACGAATTAGTTCGAAATAATATTGAAATTATCAGAGAGCTTAATCAGGAATACGGTTTTTCTGTTGGTATCCTTGGAGACCTTCAGGGTCCGAAACTGAGAGTAGGTGTCGTAAAGGAAGGTTCTTACCTGAACCCCGGCGATATTCTTACGTTTACGAATGAGAAAATAGAAGGTGATTCCACTAAGGTTTACATGACGTATCAGCAGTTTCCTCAGGATGTAAAAGTTGGGGAAAGAATCCTTATTGATGACGGAAAGCTGATGCTGGAGGTTATTGAAACCAACGAAATAGATACCGTAAAAGCAAAGACTATTCAAGGGGGACCTTTGAGCTCTAAAAAGGGGGTAAACCTGCCGAATACCAACGTTTCACTTCCTGCTCTTACAGAAAAAGACGTTCAGGATGCCAATTTTATGCTTGACATGGAGGTTGACTGGATCGCACTTTCTTTTGTACGACATGCGCAAGACATTATCGACCTGAAAAAGCTGATCGACAGCCATCCAAACGGAAAATTCAAAACTCCGATTATTGCTAAGATCGAAAAGCCTGAAGGGGTTAAAAATATTGACGAAATCCTATTGGAATGTGATGGACTGATGGTTGCCCGTGGTGACCTTGGTGTGGAAGTTCCGATGGAAGAAGTTCCTGCTATCCAGAAAAACCTGGTAGAGAAAGCAAGATTCTACTCAAAACCGGTCATTATTGCCACACAGATGATGGAAACAATGATCAATAGCCTTACACCAACAAGAGCGGAAGTAAATGACGTTGCCAACTCTGTATTGGACGGTGCGGATGCGGTAATGCTTTCTGGAGAAACTTCTGTAGGAAGATATCCGGTTCAGGTGGTTGAAAACATGTCAAAAATTGTACAGAACATCGAGAAAACTCATTTCTATCAGCATAAAAATGAGCCAATCGAAAAAGATTATAACTGTATTGACGAAAGATTTATTACCAACAGGGTATGTCTTGCAGCGGTAAGAATTGCTAAAACGACCAATGTTTCTGCTATTGTTACCCTTACGCATTCAGGATATACAGCCTTTCAGCTGGCGGCACACAGACCGAATTCACATATCATCGTATACAGCGGAAACCGAAGAGTAATCACTATGCTGAACCTTCTTTGGGGAGTTCATGCCTTTTATTATGACATGAAAAAATCTACCGATGAGACCATCATCCAGGTCAATATGCTGACGCACAACCATGGTTATATTGAAAGCGGAGACTTTGTGATCAACATCAATGCTACTCCATCTTATGAGGGCGGAAAGACGAATACATTGAGACTGACAACAGTTTAGGGCAATAAGCAATAAGCAATAAGCAATAAGCAATAAGCAATAAGCAAAATTACTTTTTGACCATCATACAAAAAAATCCCGGAAATAGACATTTCCGGGATTTTTTATATAGTTAACTATTGGTGTACATAAATACTTTGTACTTTATACATCAAACTACATTATACAAATCAATTTCCCACGATCGTTCTTGCCGTTACAAACTCTTTTAAAGCCAGCAATGACAACTCCGTTCCATATCCTGAAGCCTTGCTCCCGCCAAATGGAAAACGCGGATCAGAGCTTGTCATCCTGTTGATATTTACCGTTCCTGATTCCAGGTTTTCGATGAAAAATAACTGACGTTCTTTATTTGCTGTCCAAACGGAATTTGAGAGTCCAAAAGGAATATCATTAGCCATTTTTAAAGCTTCTTCATCACTTTTAGCGATCATCACCATTCCAAGAGGTCCAAAAAGCTCTTCTTTTAAAATAGGATTTCCTTCCTGAACACGGATTAAACCGGGCTTAAACTCATTTTCAGAAATTCTTTCCAAAGGAATAATAATCTCAGCTCCATTTTCCAATGCCCGGTTGAACTGGGCTTCTAATTCATCAGCCAGGTCCGGTCTTGCCATTCCCGCTAATTTAGTTTCCTTCTGTAAAGGATCTCCCACTTCATATGTTTTATATTCTTCAATGAATTTAGGCAAAAATTCATCTTCAATTTTTTCATCAATAATAAATCTTTTAGCAGCAGTACAGGTTTGTCCGCAATTTTGAAGTCTGGATTTTACTCCTGCTTTTGCCGCTTCATCTAAATCTGCATCATCGAAAATAATGAAGGCATCGCTTCCTCCTAATTCCAATAAGGATTTTTTGATATTCAAACCAGCAATTGAAGCTACTTCTCCGCCAGCTTTTCCGCTGCCTGTAAGGCTCACTCCTTTTACAGCATCGTGCTCAAGAATTTCTTTTACTGCTTTATGCCCTACTTCCAGGTTCTGGAAAACACCTTCCGGAAAACCGGCCTCTAAAAGAACCTCTACAATGGCATTCCCACTTCCGAAACAAATTGAAGCGTGTTTCAGAACTACCGTATTTCCGGCCAAAATTGCAGGAACAGCAAACCTCAACACCTGCCAGAAAGGAAAATTCCAGGGCATTACTCCTAAAATAACACCTTTCGGGACATAATGAACTTCAGAATAAGAAAATTCAGATTCAACTTTTTCGGGCTTTAAAATATTTTCAGCATCTGCATAATAATTCATCATTAAGGCACACTTTTCAACCTCAGCAATTGATTCTGAAATAGGTTTATTCATTTCAGCCGTAATAATCCTTCCGAATTTTTCTGAATTGTTCTTTAAAATTTCTGCCGCTTTTGCGATCAGCTTCTGCTTTTCTTCAAACGGTACTTTTCTCCATTCTGAAAATGTCTTATCTGCTTGAATAAGCTTATTTTCAATTAACTGTTCCATAATCTAATTTCTGTTTTAAATTCAAAAAATGAATTTATTAATGCCTTTATTCTAAAAGCAGTGTGAAAGTAACAAATTCTATTCCTTAAGGCTAAATAAAGTAATGATTTTTCTCTATCGAAATAATATAATTTATCCTCAGATCATAAACCATTCATTCACAAGACATGCAGCCAAACGGGCCGTCCTGTCCTGAATATCAAGGGAGGGATTGACTTCTGCCGCATCCAGTGCTATCAGCTTTTTACTTTTTAAAATGTGCCTGTAGAAATTCATGAAAGGGGTATCTGCAAAGATCCCATTGTAAGCTGAAGCGGAAACTCCTGGAGCGATCGATGCATTGAAAACATCCATACAGATGGTAAGGTAAACAAAATCCACATTCTCCATCAGCTCATCGATGCGCTGATAAATGGAAGGAAGATTCTCAAAAAAGATTTCATCGGCAAGGATATATTTCATTCCATACTGGTGAGCTGTATCAAAAAGCTTAAGGGTATTTGAATTTCTCTGGATCCCGATATGAAGCGAGTTGATCGGTCCTTCCTGTGCAATCTGCCAGAAGCCGGTTCCGGAGCTTGCTCCTATTCCTCTTTCCGGTTGCCTGTTATCAAAATGGGCATCTATATTGATGATCCCGATTTTCTGTTCCGGAAAAGCGGTTTTTACGCCTAAATAGTGGGCATAGGTTACTTCATGGCCGCCACCTAAAACAAGTGACTTACCTCCTTTCAGCAAAACCTTCGAAACACTTTTCGCAAGGCTGTTCTGGGTACTTTCAAGATCGCCGTCTTCACAGGTGATGTTTCCGAAATCAAGAAGGGAAAAATCCGGCCGGATCACAGGAAAATTAGACATATTTTTTCGGATCACATCAGGGGCATCTTTGGCACCCTGCCGCCCTTTGTTTCTTCTCACGCCTTCATCTACGGCAAAACCATGCAGAACAAAATCTTCGGGTTTAATATTGTCGTAATTATGTTCTTCTTTAACTCTTTGAAATATCCTGTGGAAAAGAGGTTCTTCCCCGTCTAATCTGCCTTGCCAAGTATCCTGAAACATAGATCTAAATTAAATTTTAATTACTGCGTTTTATCCAGTAAATCTAAATAATATTGTTTAGATATTAAAACGCTCCTGTGTTCAATTTCAAAAATGCTCCATGACATCCGTCATTCCTGTAAGATGCTGATCTTAAATCATTCTTTTTTCTGATTGGCATTACTGCTTATAAACATCTCATTGCGCTCTTCTGAAACAATTTCCAGGAATCGTTCATAATGCTTGAGTACATCAGAAATCAGTTCATTTTTTGTAAAGTACTGCACATCATATCCTTCTCTCCCATCTCCGAAATAGGATCTTGGATAGTGGGTTTTATTGTCCTCCAGATCGGGAAGGTTCTCTTCATTGATCATGTATTCGGAAACGGTTTTCACTTTATTTTCAACCCCATAAATAAAATTATTGACGACTCCCTGGTGAATCTCTATTTCTATTCTGGCAGGATTTTCATAATGATTTATTTTTGCTTCAATTCCGTTGGCTGCAAATTCCTGCTGCAGATCTGTAAAGGCTTCTTTTGTTTTGACCTTAATAAAATGATCTACTGACGAATTATCTTTAAATGAAACAATATTTTTTAAACGCTCTTTCCAAAACTCGCCTGACCAGGGAACGGTAGATGCAGAAAAATTGGTGTCATAATATTTCTGATCAATGATCAGCCCCTTCATCAGGCTCACTATAAATAAAAGAACTATGATGGAAAAGGGTAATGCTGTAATTAAAGTCATACTTTGAAGCGCTTTTAATCCCCCGGCGTTTAATAACAAAAGGGAAAGTACAGCGAGTAAAATCCCCCAGAATACAATCTGCCATTTAGGAGATTTTTTAGCATTTTTAGTAGCAATGCTGTTCATCACAAATATCCCCGAATCGGCAGATGTTACAAAGAAAATAATAATGATGGCAATAACGAAGAATCCAGTCAGAGTTGATAAGGGCATATATTCTAAAAACCGGAACATCAGTGCATCAGGGTCGGATGCCAGTTCACTTAATTTTCCGTTAGCAACATTCAGATCGAACCAGATGGCACTGTTTCCAAACACAGACATCCAGATAAAATTGAATAATGTAGGAAGTACTAAAACGGCAAGAATAAATTCCCTGATGGTTCTTCCTTTGGAAATTCGGGCGATAAATAATCCTACATATGGCGACCATGAAATCCACCATGCCCAGTATAAAATAGTCCAGTCATAGAACCATGGCAATGCATTTTTTTCGTAAACATGGGTGTTAAAGGTAAGATTGAAAAAGTTATTGATATAGTTTCCCAATCCATCGGTAAAGCTTCCTATCAGATATACCGTCGGTCCCAATATCAGCACAAAAAGTAAGAGTACAATGACGCTCATTACATTGATATTGCTTAAAATCTTTACTCCTTTATCCACTCCGCTAATCGCTGAAATTACAGAAAGAGCAATAAGGCTGATCACAATAATCACCTGATTGGTAAAACTGTTTTCCGCAGTGATATGGAGTATATTCAATCCTGAACTGATCTGTACCACTCCAAATCCTAAGGTAGTAGTCAATCCGAAAAATGTACAGCATAATGCAAAAACATCAATTGCATTTCCCCACTTACCGTTAATCTTATCCTTCAGTAATGGATAAAAACAGCTTCGTAAGGAAAGCGGCAGCCTGTATCGGTATGCGAAATACGACAAGGAAAGGCCTACAACTCCGTAAATAGCCCAGGCGTGAATTCCCCAGTGAAAAAAAGTATACAATTGTGCCTGCTTTGCCCTGTTTACATAATGATTATCGGCAAAAACTTCGGAAGAATAGTGCTGCATAGGTTCTGCCACACTAAAATAAATCAGCCCGATTCCCATTCCTGCTGCAAACAGCATGGAAATCCAGGAAAAAAAGGAGTATTCCGGTTTACTGTCGTTGGCTCCTAGCTTTATGTTGGCATATTTACTGAACAGCAGGTAAACTAAAAAGACCACAAAAAGAGTAACCGCCCATACATACACCCAGTTCAGATTAACAAATATAAACTGTTTGATCTCATTCAGGATACTTTCTGTAGGCTTAGGATACAGAGCAGAAAGAAAACAGGTTCCAATAATAAAAATAAGACTTGGAATTGTAACTCCTTTGTTGAAAGTAGATTGTACGTTTTTAAACTTCATCAGATTTATTTTTCGTATTAATATTGACAGACAGGCATAGCCCCGGCAGAAGTACTCAAAGAATAATATGACTGCGTTATTTTCCTTATCAGGGATGTACTTAAGAACTATAGAAAATTACTGTTTTATACAATGAATCAACAGTAATGAGGTCACAATATAAGAAAACTTAAATAAAAAATAAAAGTCTAAGGCTGTATTCCGCTTAATTTGCCATACAAAAAAATGAATATTCTTTAATTTACATTGTAGTGTTCAAAACTCTGCCAGTACTTATCTTTATAAATTTCCAGTGAAATTTTATATTGAGGACTGTCTTTTATGATCTGATCAAAAACTTTAGAAGGCTGTCTGAAATCCTTGCTTGCAAAGTAAATGCTTTTGCCATTGTCTGCCGTTTCCCTGCCGATATACAAATGACCATCTTTTGGGCGAAGATGCTCTATCGCATAATCTTCAATGGTATTCATTGTATTGTAATCGGCTTCCTCCGGAAAACCGTTATTGTTCTTTCCATCGTAAGAAATGTTCAGGACCGAGATCCAAGGATAGGAAGCTTTTGCATCATATTTTAATAAAGAAGCATTCACCGTAGCCATAAGCGGCATTCCATTTTCTAAAGTGGCTTCGAGAAGAGAAAACTGGTCTTCATTTTCTAAAATCTGCGAATCTTTATACTTTTCTGTAAATTCTCTTTCTCTCCAGAGAAGAAATTCTCTTAGTTTTTCTATCGGAATCAGTTCCTGCTCTGCTTCGTTTTTACCTATAACGCTGAAAGTGTCAATTTGCGTGGCAAAATTCAATTCACCCAGGAAGTTATCCAGAAAAATACAGATTCCTGTTGTGGCCAATTCTTTGTTTTCCTCATTTAAATCATCATATACAAAGGCCAGATCAATCTCATCCGGATAACCTTCTATTTCATTGGAGTAAAAGTAGATATTGTTTTTTGAAAATTCCAGATCTCCCATTCTCAATCCAATATTCTCAATATCCGTTTCCGGTTTAAGGGCTGTAAACTTCCAATGATCAATCTTAGGGGCGGCAGCAATAAGTTCTTCAGCAAAAATTATTTTTTTCACGTCACCTTCTACTGTAATGATGAGCTCTGCCGTCTCTTCATCATGCATTCCTGAGAGGAAATAGTAACCGTCATTTATCTTAGTAAGTTCAGGAGATATAATATCAAAAAACTGTTCTTCAATATGTTCTCTGCTTTTTACAACTTCAAAAAAAGATTGTTCTTTTATCAAAAACCAGTCCCAAAAATCCTTATAGGTTTTGATTTCTTTTTCCGGCTGTTTTTTGCCTAAGATCTTATCAAAAATGCCCATAAGCTAATGACTAAGGTTTCCGCTGATGTAAACATTTTCAGCATTCAGGCTTCCCTGATTGTAAAGAATGTTTTGAAAATTATCGGTTTTAAACGTTACAAAATCTGCTTTTTTTCCAGTTTCCAGTTTTCCTATATCTTCAAGACCCAATGCATAAGCAGCACGGAATGTCATTCCTGCCAACACCTCAGCAGTTGTTAATTTCTCAAATGTTGCCAAAATAGAAGCCTGGGTAATTAAATTTCCCATTGGTGCAGATCCGGGATTCCAGTCGCTTGCAATAGCTACAATAGCTCCGGCATCCAGTAATTTCCTGGCTGGTGTAAATTTTTCACCCAATCCTAAGCTTGCTCCCGGCAATGCAGTAGCAACTGTATCTGATTGTGCTAAAAATTCAATATCTTCATCAATAGTAGCTTCCAGGTGATCTGCGGATCTTGCTCCTACTTCTACTGCAATTCGGGAACTTCCCGGTGTAAACTGGTCTGCATGAACCGTAATATCAAAACCTAAATCTTTAGTTTTAAGTAGAAAATCCCTGCTCTCTTCAGGCTGGAACGCAGATTTTTCTATAAATATATCTACACGCTCTGCAAGTCCTTCTTCTTTTACTTTCGGTAAAATTTCTGTAAGAATATATTCTAAATATTCCTGATTGGTCCCATTAAAATCTCTGGGCTTCAGGTGAGCGGAAAGACATGTGGGAACCAACCTGGCTTTTGTCTGATTCTGTGCTTTTTTAATAATCCTGAGCATTTTCAGTTCATTTTCCACATCTAATCCGTAGCCACTTTTTATTTCAATAGTCGTAATTCCTAGTGAAACCAGAAAACTGATCCTTTCAACCAATGTTTTTAATAGTTCTTCTTCTGAAGCATTTCTTGTATGCTGAACAGAGCTCCAGATACCGCCGCCGCTTTCTGCTATTTCAAGGTAGGTTTTCCCTGCATTACGCATGGCAAAGTCATTGGCGCGGTTTCCTCCAAAGCAGATATGGGTATGGGAATCTACAAATCCCGGAAGAGCAACCTGTTCTCCTTTTACAAGTTCTGTTTCTGTGTTCGGGTTTTCAGTCTTTAACATCTTAAAGTTTCCAACTTTCTGAATCAAGCCATTATCTACCAAAATTCCTCCGTCTGTAATAATATCAATTTGCTCATCGGATATTTTTCCTCTTAACGGAAGGTCTGCCAACGTAATGATCTGCTTGAAAGGTCCTATTAATTTCATTTGTTTAAGATTAAAGCTACAGCTTGTTTACAATTAAATTTTCCTCTCAAAAATACTTAAAATATCTCAATGTGCTGAATCAAAATCACCTTTAGCCTCAGCTATTGTATTTACCTTTGCCTTTAACCCAGCCTTACAATTATCCTTTTTTGACTCCTGAATTTTCTCAATCTAATCCTTAACCTTAGTCTAAATTTCCTATCTTTGAGGTAAATGAAATGAATTAATGCCAGACTTTTTACATCCAGATAAAGAAAACTACTCACATGAAGAGCTTATGCAGGAGGAGCAGATCCGTCCGCAGAGTTTTAAGGACTTTGCCGGACAGAGAAAAACTTTGGAAAACCTGGAAGTTTTTGTAAGTGCTGCCAAAAGACGTGGCGGTGCTCTTGATCATGTTCTTCTGCATGGTCCGCCGGGTCTGGGTAAAACAACTTTGGCCAATATCATTGCCAATGAGCTTGGCGTTAACTGCAAGATCACTTCCGGTCCTGTTTTGGATAAGCCGGGAAGTTTGGCCGGCTTGCTGACGAATCTGGAGGAAAACGATGTTCTTTTTATTGATGAGATCCACCGTCTGTCACCTGTTGTAGAAGAATACCTGTATTCTGCCATGGAAGATTATAAGATAGATATTATGCTGGAAAGCGGGCCCAATGCAAGAAGTGTCCAGATCAGTCTTAATCCTTTCACGCTGGTAGGAGCAACCACAAGAAGCGGAATGCTGACGAAGCCAATGCTGGCAAGATTTGGAATTCAAAGCAGGCTTGAATATTATTCGGTTGAACTTTTATCGATGATTATTCAGCGAAGCTCAAGGGTTTTGGGAAGTAAGATTTATGAAGATGCAGCGATAGAGATTGCCAGAAGAAGTCGCGGAACACCAAGGATTGCCAATGCTTTGCTAAGAAGGGTACGTGATTTTGCCGAAATCAAAGGAAACGGAGAAATTGAAATCAATATTACAAAGTACGCATTGAATTCTCTTAATGTAGACGAGTTTGGCCTTGATGAAATGGATAACAAGATCATGCGGGTTATGATCGAAAATTTTAAGGGAAAACCTGTTGGAATTTCCGCTCTTGCTACTTCAATTGCTGAAAATCCGGAAACCCTGGAAGAGGTGTATGAGCCTTTTCTGATCCAGGAAGGATTTATCATCAGAACACCAAGAGGAAGAGAAGTCACCGACAAAGCTTATCAGCATTTAAAAATATCACGTCCGAAAAATCCGGGAGAATTATTTTAAAAGTCTATGTTTATTCCAAAATTATACAGAAGCGAAGATCATAATCTGATGAGGGAAATCATCAGGGACAATGCGTTTGCCTTACTTATTTCTTCCGTTGAAAAAATAAGAGCTACGCATTCTATAATGATGCTGAATGAGAATGATCCTGAAAATGTATATGTGGAAACTCATATATCAAGAGCCAACCCTCAGGCAAAAATATTAAAGGACGGGGATGAAGTTCTCTGTGACTTCCTGGGTGCCCATACTTATATTTCGAGCAGCTGGTATGATCATATGAACGTTTCAACATGGAATTATGAAGCTGTTCAGATCTATGGAAAAGTACAGCTTATGAATCATGACGAGCTTTACCGGCATTTTGACAAATTAACCTCAAAATATGAAAGTTTCCAGAAGTGTCCTGTCATGGTAAAGGATATGGGAAGGGAATTTGTGGAAAAGGAAATGAAGGGTGCCTTCGGGCTGAAAATAATTCCGACAGAAATATTTATCAAACAAAAGCTTTCTCAGAACAGAAAGGATCATGATTATCAGAATATTATCTCTGAACTTGAACACTCGGATGAGAATGGAAGAAAAATTGCTGAGAAAATGAAATTAATAAAGAAATAATAATCAAAAATATATATGAAGCTATATCCAATACAATGTGGAAAATTTAAACTGGACGGCGGTGCCATGTTTGGAGTCGTCCCAAAGAGTCTGTGGGAAAAAACCAATCCTGCAGACGAAAAAAACCTGATTGAACTGGGGACAAGATCCCTGCTTATAGAAGACGGCAAGAAACTGATTCTTGTAGACTGCGGTCTCGGAAATAAACAAGATGATAAATTCTTCGGCCATTATTCGCTTTGGGGAGATGATAATCTTGATAAGAATTTAAAGAAATTCGGTTTTGTAAAAGAGGATATTACGGATGTATTCCTTACGCATCTGCACTTTGATCATTGCGGAGGGGCTATTGAATGGAATGATGACAGAACGGGATACAGACCGGCTTTTAAAAACGCTCAGTTCTGGACGAATGAAAACCACTGGCAATGGGCTACAGAACCGAACGCAAGAGAAAAAGCCAGCTTTCTGAAGGAGAATATTCTTCCGATGCAGGAAAGCGGACAGCTTAACTTTTTGCCCCTTCCTGCTACAGGAAATTACGGTTTTGCTCCTGATCTGAAAATGGATGTGATCTTTGTAGACGGACATACGGAAAAACAGATGCTTCCGGTGATTCAATATCAGGAAAAAACAATTGTTTTTGCGGCGGATCTTATTCCTACTGCAGGACACATTAACCAGGTTTATGTAATGGGATACGACACAAGGCCTCTTCTGACATTGGAAGAGAAAGGAAAGTTCCTGAAGCAGTGTGTAGATAATGAATATCTTCTGTTCTTTGAGCATGATGCCCATAATGAACTGGCAAGTCTTAAAATGACTGAAAAAGGAGTGAGATTAGACGAGATTCACAGTTTTAATGATGTTTTTGGATATTAATTTTTGATTATGGAGGATTTACATTCAGAAACACAGAAAGCAGAACCGGAACCGGCACCGGTACCCAAGGTGATCGGACTTACCGGTGGTATAGGCTCAGGAAAAACTACTGTTGCCCATTTTATAGAAGACTTTGGATTTCCGGTTTACTATTCCGATGATAGAGCGAAAGCCATTGTGAATGAAAGTGAGGATTTAAAGGTAAAAATAATAGATTTACTGGGCAATGAAGCTTATGATGTGAACGGACTGTATGACAGAAAATTTGTCGCAGAAAAGGTTTTCAGTAATAAGGAACTGCTTCATGAGTTAAATGAGATTATTCATCCTGCGGTACGTATTGATTTTGAAGAATGGCTTAAGAAACAGACTAAATATCTGGTTTTTAAAGAAACGGCCTTATTATTTGAATTAAAGCTGAACCGGCAGTGTTACAAATCTCTTCTGGTCACTGCTGAAGATAATATCAGAGCCAAAAGAGTAATGGACAGGGATGGAAAAACCTACCGTGAAGTAGAATCTGTCATGGAAAAGCAGATGCCTGAAAAAGATAAGATAAAACTCGCAGACTGCATTATCTATAACAACACCAATCTGGAGGATCTTAAAGAACAGACCGAACAGGTCATCTTTAGTATTGAATAAAAAAAGCCTCGTTAGAAAAATTCTAACGAGGCTTTTTTAAGTTTAAAATAACTGCTTGCTATATTTTAGTGAAGGTATTCTAACTAATCCCTATAGACACAGGTTTTATAGTATCTTAGCAAATAATCATACATTATCATTTCAAATAGTCTTTGATTGGAAACAAAAAGCCTGTTGATATTCATATGAAAAATACTTTGAAAAAAATCCTGTAAAGATATTCCTAAGGAATCATTTTCATTATAGGATATGATATTTTGAAAAATAGCACTGCTTTCCTCAATATTGGAAATAATAGCCTTTCTCTCTTCCGAAGATTCTTCTGACTGAATAAAATCTAAAAATTGTTCTCTTTATGGGAGCAATTATTATTTTATAAATATTCTTACAGAAATGATATTTTTGTAGTTTATTTACAATACAATGAAAATAAAATATCTTTTGCTGTTTACAATTATTGGATATAATTTGTTTTGCTCACAAACAAATTATGCTGAAAATATCAAAAAAAGTATTTTAAAAGAAAATACTTACGAGGAATTGGAAAGCGAATTCTACAACAGTAATAACGGAGATATCAATCTTAAAAGAAATATTGCAAAACATTATCTGCAAAAAGCTAAATCCGAAAAAAATAATGTTCAAATAGCTGAAGGTTATGTGATGCTACACTTTGATGAAACTTTACCGAATGCATTAAAGTATCTTGATAGCTTACAGGTTATCACAAAAAACTCCAAAGAAGATTATTATCCTGCCCGAACTTATCTATTAAGAGGAAACCTATATTTTAAATCTGACAATCTTCAAGCAGCATTGAATAATTATGTATTAGGTTTAAAATATGCAAAAGAGAAAAGAAATAAAAGACAAATTGCCATTGCTGATATTAGCATTGCCTATTTGAATAATTATATTGGGAAACATGGAGAAACGGCCAAAACTCTTAAATATTATTTATATAATGTTGATTATCTCAATGAGGATGAGCGTAATAATCTTAAATTAAATCTGGCAGATGCTTATATAGAAATTAATAAAATGGATTCTGCATACACACTAATACAAGAAGGTTTACAATCTTCTAAAAAAAGCAAGGATGCTTATGTCTACCACCAAAACCTAAGCTTATTGGGCTATTATGATTTAAAATTAAAAAAATATAAGGAATCTGTCGAAAATTTGCTGAATTGCAAAAAGTATTTTTTTTCAACAAATGACCCAAGCAAAAGAAATCAAAACTACACACTTTTAAATCTAGGAAAGGCCTATGCTGGATTACAAGAAAAGAATAAAGCAATAGAAAATTTCACTAAAATTGATTCTATGGTTCTCAAAACAAATTATGTTTTTCCAGAACTTAGAGAAGTATACACCTATCTTATTGATTACTATAGAGGAACAAAGGATAAAGAAAAACAATTATATTATGTTGAAAGACTTTTAAAAGTCGATCATACATTAGATTCTCAGTTTAGATATATTTCCCGAGAACTCCCTAGAAGATATGACACGCCTAAATTGTTACAAGAAAAACAAGATATTACCAATGAATTAAAAAAGAAAAAAATGCTTTTTTACATTTCTCTCGGTATTTTAATAATAGTTCTTTTGTTATTCATAAATATTTATCTTAAATATAAAAAAGCGGAAAAGAAACACAGAAAAATTGCGCAGGACCTAATCAATTCCATTGAGATGAAAAATCTTGAAACGCCTCCGGTAGCTCAATTAATTACAAGTCCATCTCCTGCTATTGTACAAATCGAAACAGAGGATAAGACAACAGAAGATAAAACAGCTAAAACAACTCCAGAAGATATCACACAATTTATTTTAAAAGAACTGGAAATTTTCGAAGCTAAAGAGCTTTTTTTAAAGAAAGGCATTACATCTTCCAGCTTGGCAAAAAGTATAAAAACCAATACTACCTATCTATCAGAGGTCATCAATACCCAGAAAGGGAAAAACTTTGCAGCTTATATCAACGATTTGCGTATTAACTATGCATTAAACCGATTGGTAAAAGATAAAAAATTCCGTTCCTACAAATTGTCAGTGATTTCAGAAGAATTAGGATATAATAATGATCAGGCATTTTCTCTGGCATTTAAGAAAAAAACAGGTATTACTCTTTCTATTTACATTAAAGAAATCGAAAAAAACACATCAATCCTCAATTAACCATAAGTAATACAATATCAATATTATAAGTGCTATATTTTTATAAATTTATACTATAGATTTATAAATCTATGGAGCTAATGTTTTGTACAATAATTTATCATCTACATCTTTGCTATCAAGTTCTCGAGAAACTTAAGTGTAAAAAATAATTGACAATTTTTAAAAAATGAAAAATTTATGAAAAATTTATTTAAATTCGTATGTGTATTAGCTATGTTAATTGGAAGTTTTAGCTTTGCTAATTTAAAAACCACTAATAGGTTAGATGAAAGAAATCCGTCTCCAAATTTTGCAATGCAAAATTTATTAACGAGTAACCAAAATTCGTTATTTCCCTTTGTATTGAAATATGGCTGCAAAACTTTTCATGTAAAAGTTTCTATAAAGTTGTTAGAAATTGAAACAGATGTGACTATATGTGCAGGATGTACACATTACATTGCTATGGTATGTGGTGGATCAATAAGTAAGAATAGTCAAGAAGATCTTAGTTTTGGTGGAATGGATCTTAATGCATTAATGAAAGATAAAAGATTTGCAGATGCAGAAGAAATAACAATACTTGAATCAAGTAGTGAAGCATATGACGATATAAAATTAACCGCTACAAGAGGAACTTACAAAATAGTAAAGGATGAAAATGGCTATGGAACTATAGTTAATTTGGAGCAAGTAAAATAGAATTTCAATAAGAAAGTGTGTGCTACACACTTTCTTTAAAAAAAAGACTTATGAGAAAAAAGATTTTTATAATAACAATAGTTTTAATTTGTATAGTTAGTGGAATTTTTTTAATAAACAAAAACACTAACATAATTAAAAATATGAAGGTGAAGACAATACATGAAATAAAAAAAGAAAAAATAGAATATTCATTTCAAAACAGCCCTTTTTATAAAAATTATTACTCAAATAAAAAATTAATTGTTCTTAATATTTGGGCAACTTGGTGTAAACCTTGTCTAGAAGAAATGCCTCAACTCAATGAAATTAAAAGTCAAATCGATAATAGCTCTTCAATTGCTTTCTTATCCTTTTCATTAGATAACGATTCTATAAAACTTAAAAAATTTATTGACTCACAAAAATTTGATTTTAAAGACGTTACACTTGAGAATTATTTATATAAAAACTCTATACTCACTAGTCTGAATGTAAATGAAAATGATATGAATGCCTCATTTATTAATGTATCCTCTACTGAAATTCCAATAACATACATCATTAAAAGTAGTAAGATAGTGTATAAAAAGGTAGGGAAAATTGATTATCAAGAATTTTCAAAAAAAATAAACTCATTCAAATAATTAAAAATGTGAAGTTTAGACATATCCTTGTTTTCTTCATCATTCTTTTTTCTTCACAATTAAAATCTCAAACCACAATGTCAGGTTTAGATAAAGGGTTAGCAATAGGTAATATTCTCGTGCAAGGTTATATGGCTTTAAGAGGAAATGGTACAAAACAAGCAGATCCTAATGCCAAAACTGTAGACAGTTTTTGTTTCAAAAATAAAATGGATGAGAAAATTACCGTAAAATTTAATGGAAAAATAGAAGATGAGGAAATAAAAAAAGAACTCGTAATACAAAAAGACGAGAAAGAGTGTACATTTAATTTACCAAAAGGAATTTATACTTATGAAGTTTTACTATCAAGTAAAGATACATACCAAAAAGGTGAATATAAAGTTTCAGAAGAAACTTTGATGACGATAAATCGTTAAATAATTGCTCTCTTTATGGGAGCAATTATTATTTTATAAAATATTCTTACAGAAATGATATTTTTGTAGTTTATTTACAAATGATGAGATTTATATTTTCTATTATTTTTTTATTTACCAATTATTTTTTTGCTCAAGATAAGGTTGACACCTTAAATAAATTCAGTTACTCGGAACTGAAAAACAAATTTTACAACTATAATGATAATATTAAAACCAATAAAGCTAAAATTCTAGCTCAATATTATCTGCAGAAGGCTAAAAATGAAAAAAACACTCTTCAAATAGCTGACGGCTATATCCTTGTTCATTTTAATGAAAATTTTTCCAATGCACTAAAATACCTGGATAGTGCAGCTACAATTACGAAAAATCTAAAAGGAACAATATATCCCTCTCAGACTTATTTAATGAAAGGAAACCTTTATTATAAATATGACAATCTAAAAATTGCTTTAGATAATTATATTTTAGGATTACAATATGCCAAAGAGCAGAAAGATCAAAAGCTTGCCGCATATGCTAATATAAATATTGCATATTTAAATAGTTATATAGGTAAAAATGCAGAAGCTGCTAAAACGTTCAGATATTATTTATACAATGGTAACAACATTACGGATGAATCTCAACATAATCAAATGCGTATAAGTCTTATATATTGCTATATTGAACTTAATAAATTGGATTCTGCCAATATTTTAATTGAAGAAGGTCAAAGATCACCATTCACAGACAAAAACCAATATATAGTTAGCCAATATTCTTATTATTCTGGGTATTCTAATCTTAAACAAAAAAAATATAAAGCTGCCATAGCGGAATTATCAAAAGCTTATAAATATTTCTCCAATATCAATGATGAGAATGCAAATTATACACTTTTTAATTTAGGTAAAGCTTTTGACGGATTGGCGAACAAGGAAAAAGCAGTCGAATATTTTGTCGTTTTAGATTCTAATGTAAAAAAAACTAATATTACATTTCCTGAACTCCGTGAAGTATACACCTATCTTATAGACTATTATAAAGAAAAAAACGATAAGGAAAAACAAATCTATTACATTGATAGATTTTTAAAAGTTGACAAAAAACTTGATGAACAGTTCCAATATTTATCCACAGAGCTTCCTAAGAAATATGATACGCCCAATCTTTTGCAGGAAAAAGAAAGCATTATCAATGAGTTAAAGAACAGAAAAACAATTCTAAATGTATCTGTTGGTTTTCTATTGATAATACTTCTGCTACTCTCATTCTTATATTACAGATCTAAGAAAACAGAGAAGCAGCATAGAAAAATTGCGCAGGACCTCATCAATTCCATTGAGATGAAAAATATTGAAACACCTCCGGTAACTCAACTAATTACAAGTCCATCTCCTGCTATTGTACAAGTCGAAACTGGAGATAAAGCAACTGAAGATAAAACAGCTAAAACAACTCCAGAAGATATCACACAATTTATTTTAAAAGAACTGGAAATTTTCGAAGCTAAAGAGCTTTTTTTAAAGAAAGGTATTACATCTTCCAGCTTAGCAAAAAGTATAAAAACCAATACTACCTATTTATCAGAGGTCATCAACAGCCAGAAAGGGAAAAACTTTGCAGCTTATATCAACGATCTGCGTATTGACTATGCTCTAAACAGGCTTATAAAAGATAAAAAATTCCGTTCTTATAAATTATTGGCTATTGCAGAAGAATTAGGTTATAATAATGAGCAGTCTTTTTCTTTGGCTTTTAAGAAAAAAACGGGCATCACGCTATCCGTTTACATCAAAGAAATTGAGAAGTCAAACACCCTACAATAACACATAATTAACTCATTATCAAAAGATTAAAATCCAAACATTTATAAATCTATAGCTATAAATTTATAAATCTAAGATTCATTTACTTTTTTGGTGTTTTGTCATTTTGCATCTTTGCTTCAGGTAAAAACACAAAAGTTTTATTTTTTGTATGTGTACAGTATAAAAAATAAAAATACCCGCTGATCAGCAAAAAAGCCCATGTCAGGGTTTATATGACAAAAAACATTTACTAAATTTAAAATTTAACAAATGAAAAAATTAAATGTTTCGCAAATGGAAAATTTGCAGGGCGGAGAATTCCGATGGTCTTGTGCTTTAAATGCAGCAGCTATTGGCGCTAGTATTGCGTCAGGTCAATGGTATTTAACAGCGGCAGCAGGAGCAATGTTCTTTGAAAATGAATGTCACAAAGATTAATTAGTTTTAATACATGTTTTTATATCATGTCAATTTTTATTATGAATCTAAAATTTTAGTTATTATGAATAAAATTATTAAAGAAACAAAATACAAAACATTCGCAAATTTTATTTTATTAATCGTAATTATCTATTTGATATTTAAGTATTTTTTCTTTGAAATGAAATTTAATTCTATTGAAAAGCTAATAGGTGTAATATTATTTTTTCTGGTAATTTTAATAGAAGTACTGACTAAAAGAAATAATAATGATAAAATTTGAAAAATATAAAACTAATGCTGTGGCAGTTACAAAAACTGTATAATTAAAACTTAACTAGGAGGAATATCCTCCTAGTTTTAAGATTAAAGTAGGATGAATTTTATAGTAAAGATTAAAATAAAAACCCAAAATCATTTTTGGTAGATATTCTCTTCCATTTTCTACAAATGAAGAAATTTTATTTGTTACTTTTTTAATTTCCCTTTTTTGTTTTTACGGTTTTTATAAAAGTAATTTCAATATCGTTGTAACATTATCTTTTCTAATATCTCTTACTTTATACGATAATATTTCTCCACAGATTTTCAAAGAAAATATAATCCTTTTTCAATAATAACAGTATCAAAGTCATTAAAAATTTAATTTATTTAAAGGCTGAAATTTATCAAAGCGAAGAATCTAGATTTTTTGATTTCCTTTAGTTTTATCTGAAATGCAAAGAATTAGCATGAGCGATAAATTAATATTCTTTCATTTACAAAATTCCTCAAGCTTTTTTATCAATATTTTTAACCCCAAACATAATTGAATGAAAAATCTCATACTTTTCATAAGCATTGTCTTATGCTATTTTCTACTGACTTTTTTAGACAAGAGTTTCATTACAACAAATTCCAAAATCATAGATTTTCTTGCCAAGGGCTATCCCAACGAAGCTGTGCAAAACTATATGGAAAGTCAAAAAAAATGGTGGTGGCTATCTTACGTACTGATTCCTTTACTTATCGGAGTTAAAGTTTTACTGGTTGCTTTCTGCCTTAATTTTATTAAACTCTTTGATTTACCTGGACTAGAAAAAGTAAAATTTTCAGATTTAATAACCCTTGTTTTAATAGCAGAAGTTGTATTTATCATAGCAGGGTTTTATAAGTTTGTTAATTTTTATTGGATCGATACAAATTATACTCTGGAAAATCTGCAAACTTATTATCCTATCTCTTTATTAAATGTAAAAGAATACATTTCAACTGAGAAATGGTTGGCTTATCCTTTACAATTAGTTAATCTATTTGAGTTATTCTATTGGGGAATTCTCGCCTGGGGAATTTGGGAATTTTCAGAACAAAAAATCAGTTTTCCAAAATCTTTCGGTTTAACAACAATTACGTATGGGATTGGCCTGCTCCTCTGGATGGGTGTGGTTTCATTTTTTATCCTAAACGCCCAGTATTAATATATGAAAAACAATAAACTTTTAAAAATATCAGCTGTTATTTTTCCAATTCTGCTGATTGGGATAATGGCATATTTATTTTTAAACTTTCAGAAAAAGAAAGAAAAAATAGATGCATTGAAGAATGTTCCGGCATTTAGTCTTAAAACTATTGCTGGGAATTCTTTCAACCAACACAATTTGGCCAGTGGACAGACCAAAGTCATAATATATTTCAATCCCGGCTGTCATTTTTGTCAGGCAGAAGCAGATGAGTTATCTAAAAATTATCACATTTATAAAAACATACAGTGGATTTGGGTTGCCAGTGAACCATTAAATGAGATCAAAGAATTTGCAGAAAAATATAATTTGAGCAGTCAGGGAAATATCATTTGGTGTCATGATGAAATGGCAATACTTTATCAAAGACTGGGGATGAACAGTGTCCCTTATTTCTTAGTATATGACAAAAACAACCATCTTATTAGAAGAAATTCGGGAGCCATAAAACTAGAAAAAATCATAACCAATCCTGATGAAAGAAAATAGACACATAAAAAAAACATTCTCTCTCCAAAAGGACTTAACCGATTGCGGAGTTGGATGTTTACAATCCCTGGTCCAGTATTATGGGGGCCATATTTCATTAGAAACTCTCCGTGAAAAAAGCGGAACAGGCAAAACAGGAACTACACTTTTAGGATTGCATCAATGTGCTAATTCTATAGGTTTTGAGGCAGAAGGATGTGAAGCCGATATAGATGCCCTTATTGAACATGGAGAACCTGTTATTTTACATACTATTATAGATCAAAAATTTGAACATTATGTTATATGCTATTACTACAATCTTTCTGAAAATCATCAATTTCTTATCGGAGATCCTGCAAAAGGTTTAGAATACTGGACAAGGGAATATCTGGAAGAAGTATGGCAGTCTAAAACCTGCCTTACTCTAAAGCCTAATACACAGTTTCAAAAAAAAGAACAAACCGATACAGAGAAAAAAAAATGGCTCAAAAATCTTATCAAAGAAGATCAAGAGGCCATTTATACCATTATTTTTCTAGGTCTTATTTTCTCACTATTGGGTATGTCAATGTCTATTTTTTCACAGAAATTAATTGACGATATCCTGCCAAAGAAAAAAATATCCGTTTTATTGTTAAGTATTTCATTCCTCGGATTTCTCCTTTTTGCGAAGGTAATTATTCAGGCGTTGAGGGAACTATATATTATTAAGCAAAGTAAATCATTTAATGAAAGGATTAATAAAAACTTCTACTCTTCTCTTCTTTATCTTCCAAAAATGTTTTTCGACAGCAGGAAGGTGGGTGATTTTGTCGCAAGGCTTAATGATACACAAAGAATACAAACTGTCATAAAACAGCTTATTACCAATACTGCCGTCGATGTTCTGGGCATTTTAATATCTACAGGCTTTCTTTTCTTCTATTCCTGGAAACTGGCTATGGTATGCATCATTATTTCACCTGTAATCTTCTATATCATCTTCAGTTTTAATAAAAAAATTATTGATGCCCAAAGGAACGTTATGCAGTCCTATAGTATAAACGAGGCAAATTATATTGACAGTATAAGAGGAATAGAAGTTATTAAAGGCTTCTCCAAGCAGCATATGTTCATCAAGAGAAATGAAACTCTATTTGGTTTTTTCCAGGCAAAGATTTTTGAGCTTGGAAAACTTAACTTAACCATTGCATTATATTCAGGAGTGGTTTTGGTTTCTTTTCTTATTATCATTCTTGGTTTTTCTTCCTATAATGTTTTGAAAGGGGAAATTAAAACCGGAGAATTAATGGCAGTTATAGGAATTTCCAGTTCACTGCTCTCTTCAATCACTAATCTGGCATTGATAACCATTCCAATACAGGAAGCCAAAGTAGCCTTTGACAGAATGTTTGAATATTCTTCATTAGAAAAAGAAAAAATGGAAGGTCTGGAAATTACAGAGATTAAATCGATTGACATTGACCATATGGACTTCAGGTTTAATGGAAGAAGCAGGCTCTTAAATCAAATCTCTTTTTCTCTTCAAAAGGGAAATATAACGTGTCTTCTCGGAGAAAGTGGAAGCGGAAAAACCACACTGACAGAAATATTACAAAAAAATTATCTCCCTGAAAATGGAGAGATTATTATCAATAAAAACATCTGTTTAAAAGATATTTCTATAACTAATTGGCGGAGTTTAACCGGCATTGTCCCACAAAACATACAACTTTTCAATGGGAACATTTTGGAAAACATTATTCTTGAAGAACAAGTTGACGAGCATAAGCTAAGGAAATTAATTTCTCTTGGTTTTGATCATTTTATTAACTCTTTACCTCAGGCTCTTTTAACTTTAGTAGGTGAAGAAGGGATAAATTTGTCTGGCGGACAGAAACAATTACTTGGCTGGATGCGTGCTTTATATCATGATCCGCAGTTTTTAATCCTGGATGAGCCCACTTCTTCTTTGGATAAGGAAAACAGGAAATTTATTTATGAATTAATTCAAAAGCTAAAATCTGAAAAGATAATTTTTATCATCAGCCATTATTTGGAGGATCTGAAAGAAATCTCTGATGATATTTTAACAATAAAGAAAACACAAATCACGAATCTGGTTAGTTAATAGATCTGATAAAATCACCACCCTGATCAATAAAATAAGCCCTCATTTCTGAGGGCTTATTTATATTTGAAATTTAAATAATTATTCTTTAATAAATTTCTTTTGAACTGTTACTCCATTGTCTTCGATATCTATTACATAAATACCGTTGATCAACTTACCGACATTAACCTGGTTGTTAAGCAGAATACCGTCGCCGATAACCTGTCCTGCAGAATTGTAGATCTTATATTTAGCTTTCTTGCTTATATTTTTCACATGCAATACTGAGCTTACCGGGTTAGGGTAAATCATGATATCAGTCTGGTTAAGAGAATTCGGCACTCCCGGTTTAGAGATTCTTACAGAGTAATCTTCTACTTCCCCGTTGGCAAAATTAGTACAGTTCACAGGAATTCCGTCTCTCATCATTGCCACTCTCATTACTACGTACTTATAGTTTGTCATGCTTATATAGGCATCTACAGGTACGCTGAATGTTCCTGTCACAGGACTTGTAGTATTCGGAGGTGATGTAAATACTCTCTCATCAAGATCAAAGTATCCGTTTCTGTTGAAATCGATCCATACTGCGATTCCTTCATCATGGTTGGTTCCGTTCCATTTTTTCTCAATCGTGATCTGATTTCCTGTAGATCCCTGAACCATTTCTATGAATGTATCAGGTACTCCTGTATAATTTGTATAGCTAGAAGGTCCTGAAGCATTTTCCATTTTAGGTCTTCCATTCGGAACTACCGTAACTTTGGAAATATGTTCATTAACAGCATTTTGAGAACCCATCTGGCAGTAAGTCACTGTAGGTGTCGTGAAATAGTATGGAGGCGTGTATGTACCCGGCGTACCGCTACAAATGTTTACAACCTGCATTTCATATTTCGTTTCTTCCAGTAATCCTGTTATAGTATAAGTATTCGTTGTTAAAGGAACATTTGTCCAGCTCGGAATACCTACTTTTCTATATCTCAGGACATAAGTTGCTCCAGGGAAACCTTCCCATGTAACCTCAGCCGATGTAGGGGTAAGCTGAGTTATAGTTAATCCCGGAGGAGGAAGCTCGCATGTTCTTTCCGTAGTAAATACTTTCGGATTTGAATACGGGTTAAGAGTATTTTCTCCAACACATTTATTTGCAACTCTTACTTCATATTTTGTATATGGATCTAAATTTGTCAGCAAATAAGTGTTCGTAGGAGGAGCAATGTTTGGAACCTGGTTCCAGGTAGGAGCTCCTACTTTTCTCCATTCCAATGTATACGTAGAGCTCGCTGCAAGTGGCGCCCACGCGATCAATGCAGAGTTAGTTGTAATATTGCTCACTGTAACGTTCGGAGGTGTAGGATCACATCTTGTTACGAATGTTTTGATCGGTGTAAATGTACCTGCGACATCTCCACAAACAGCAGCTACCTGCACTTCATAGATTGTAGCCGGAGTTAAACCGTTCAATACAAGTGGAATATTATTTAACAATGTTGAAGCATATACTTCTGTCCACGCTCCCGGAGGAGGTCCCTGAGTTCTATATCTTACAAGATAAGTAACGGTATTCGGTACTCCTGAGAAAGTAAGTGTAGCAGAATTATGAGTCGCTGTAATTCCAGGCTGATTAGGAATACCATTACTACATGGTCTTATTCTTACCGCATAGTCTTCAACCTCCCCATTGACTGCATTTTGACACAGTACCGGAGCACTGGTACGTTTAAGCACTACTCTCATGGTAGTTGTAAGCGGACCTGTATAAGCTGCTGCCGGAACAGCAAAGGTTGCGGTAATAGGAGTCGCAGTACTTGCTACAGAGCTTATGATCTGTTCTGAGGCTTCAAAAACTCCGTTTCTGTTGTAGTCTATCCAAACCGATACTGCATCATTGCTTGTTGAGCCTGTCCATCCTTTTGCTACAGAGATTTTATTATTTGCAGATCCTGCATCAAGAGTAATTAATGTTGCAGGTGTTGTATAGCTTGTATAGTTATTCTGTACAGTAGTATTACTCATCACCGGAACTCCAAGATTAGAAGATGTAACGGTTACATTAGAAATGTGGTCGTTAGTTCCTGTACCTGTCATCGGACAGTATGAAAGCGGTGGTGTTGTAAACTGTACTGTTGTAGAATATGGTCCTGTAGAAGTTCCACATGTAGTAGAAACCTGTACATCATATTTAGTCTGTTCAGCAAGACCAGGAATAGTATAACTATTTACTCCAGGTGCCAAAGTTACAGGTGGAATTGTAAATGTTCCCGCAGTAGCTAACTTCCATCTGATGGTATAAGTAGCATTCGCAGCACCCATCCAATAAACCGTAGCTGTAGAAGCGGTAAGGTTTGTAACGGTAATGTTGGTAGGCGGCGCAGTAGTACAAGGAGGCTGATCAATAAGTTTCACAGCATAATCTTCTACTTCACCCCAGGTGAAAGTTCCACAAGGAGCAGCTGTAGCGCTTTCTCTTAATGCTACACGCATACGTGTATTAAGATTTCCCGTGTAAACTCCCCCAGCAACATTCGGTACAGTGAAAGTTGCAGTAACAGGAGTGGTCGTGCTACTAGGTGAATTCAATACCTGTTCTGAGGTTTCAAACACACCGTTTCTGTTAAAGTCAATCCATACTCCTGTTCCGAACGACCATTGCGTTCCCGGCCAGGTTTTTTCAATAGTAACCGTATTAGCTCCTAAGCCTCTTACTAAAGTAATAAGTCTCGCAGGATCTGTAGTGTAATCTGTATAATTACTGAAATCTGAAGTACTGGTCATTGGTATTGCAGCATTCGGAGTAACAACAACTTTACTGATATAACCATCAATAGTGGTACTTGTAGAATTCGAAGCACAATAAGAAATAGCAGGAGTCGTAAAGGTAGTACTCGTAGAGAATGGTCCTTGTGTTCCGCCACAGATTGTAGCAATCTGAACTTCATATTGAGTCTGTTCTGTAAGATTGTTTATCGGATAGCTGCTCGCAAGAGGAGTAGTAATATTTACTGTATTCCATGTTGGTGCAGTTACAGCTTTATATCTTAGCACATAAGTAGCACCTATTGAAGGTAACCAGCTTACAAGAGCCGTAGTTGGTGTAACATTGGACACTGCAATATTAGCTGGAGGCGAAGTAGTACATGGTTGTAAAGCGATAACGTTTAATGTAAAGTCTACAAAATTACCCCACGCTGCAGGTCCACATGAAGTATTGGCTCCAATAAACGATGTTGATGTTCTTACTCTGTAATTACCGGGAGCCTGTGTTCCGGGTATTACAATTGATGCTGTTCCGTTTGTAACATAACCAGGAGTTGCCAGAATGGTTTCACCTGGATCATTAAAGTTCATATTATTATTCCAGTCAACCCAAACATAATAATTATAAGTGCTGGTTCCACTGTTCAGATTCATGGTTATCGTATTGGTTGGTAACCCTGAAAAAACTGTGGCTGAATTATTAACATACGCTGTATAGGAATTAGCAGAATAATTTAAATTCGTAATTCCTCCTGTTGTGGTAATCGTTTTCAGGTAATATGAAGTTGAACTAGAACCCCCTGAAGGCGTACAATATCCTGTAAACACATTCACAGGTCCTATCCATGAACTCTGGTCTGATGTACTACATCTTGATCTAACCCACACATAATAAGCAGTATTGGCTGTTAATGGGGAAAGTGTTGCGCTTGTTCCTGTAGTAATCGTCTGCGAAGGCACAGTTGCAGCCGTTGGGGCTGTAGGAGATGTACTGTAGTATACATCATATCCTCCTGCAGGTACAGATGAAGGAGCAGTCCAGCTGATTGCTGCACTTGTTGGTGTTACCGTTCCTAAAGTTAGTCCGGAAGGAGGCAAACACGAAGGAGGAGCTCCAAAAGTCAATCGAACATTAGGCCTGTTGGAGTTAACATTTCCTGTATCAGTTGCAGGAGGTGAATTATCCGTTTCAATATACATGTGTCTTGACGTAGCACTGGAATAAGCAAAAGCACTTCCTGATGTACTTCCAGTACCTGTACCGCCATAATCGGTCTCAACCAATACCATCAGATTTTCGGTACCGTTATAATAAAAAGGAGACTGTAGGGTGAATGTATTCCATCCTGCAGTAATATTATTGATCGTTCCGCTATACACTAAAGTAGCGCCGGCAGTTGTTGCAGACCAAGTTTGTGATGTAATAGTGGTTGTAGCAGCCGGAACAGATTTTAAATAAATCTTTACCGGGAAAGTTGCTGTTGTTGCTGTTGTAGCATTCCATGCAACTGTCTGTACATTTCCGCCCGCAGGCAGGTTAATTTCTGTTGCAGTATAAAGTGATGCATCTCTTTGATACCCATAGTAAACTCCCAAAGGATATCTCTGAGTAGCTGTTCCTGCACCAATGGTAATTGTTTGTGCCTGTGAAAACAGTCCGAAGACCATACAAAGCAATGTTATGAGCAGCCTAAAAGGCCTGCCCATTTTACAGAGTAAAAATCCACTCATATTTTTTAAATTTAGTTATAATAACAATAGTAATAAGTATAGGGTTTCGTATTGTTGGTGTTCAAATGTGCTTTTGAAACATCCATTTACAGATAATCTGTATTGAAAAAAAATAGTTTTTTAATTCATACGCTAATATTTTTAACAATTACACAAATCTAATAATTTTTTCATTATTAATGTATTCATTCAAATATTTTTTTGTAAAAATTTCACAATAATAATACATTCTGCCTATAAAAACATAAAATCCTCAGGAGAGCCTGAGGATTTTATATTATGATTAATTACTGTTATTTCTTAATAAATTTGGACCTGAACTGATCTTTTTCTTTTTGATCAATTGTAATGACATATCCTCCTTTTACTAAAGATGAAACATTGATTTTTCCATCATTAATATTTCCACTTCCTACCAGTTGACCGGCAGTATTGTAAATTTTATAGGCCGCTTTATCTGAAACTTTAGTTACATTCAAAATGTCGCTGGCTGGGTTAGGATATAATTGAATCCCGTCCTGAGGATTAGCAATATCTTTTGTCCCTAAAACAGCTGTAACTACAACATTATAATCTTCAAACTCTCCATAGGTACCATATGCACCACAAGCATTTGCAATATATTGATTGGCTGTAGAAGTATACAACATTCCCACACGCATCCTAAGGCCTAAACCTGTAACTGCGGTTGCAGGCACCGTGAATGTAGCCGTAACAGGACTTGCACTAGTTGTTGTAGAAGTCAGAATTCTTTCTGAATCTTCAAAATTTCCATTTCTGTTAAAGTCAATCCAAGCTGAAGTTACCCCAGGATATGGTCCGGTACCGCTTAACCATCCTTTCGCCACTGACAGAGTATATGAAGTACCTGCTACTAAATTTACCTGTAATGACGGGTTAGTAGAATAATCCGTGTATAAACTAGCAGAAGAAGTATTATTTAAGTTTGCCAGAGTAACGTTTGCAATATGATCGTCAGTGTCATCATCAGAAGATACTGTACAATAAGTAAGCCCAGGTGTTGTAAAGTTTGATGAAGCAGAGTAAGCTCCAGGAGTTCCTGAACAAACAGCAGCTACCTGAACTTCATAAGCGGTACCATCAAGAAGATTCGATAACGTTATATTGCTGCTTGACGTTGTGGTTTGTTGCCAGGTAGCTTCTGATACTTTTTTATAACGAACAATATAAGTTGCACCAGTAATAGGAGCCCAGCTTACACTTGCAGCACTTGTAGTCACATTGCTAACAGCAACTCCAGTCGGAGCAGAACCATCACATGCAGCAAAAGTAGTAACCAAAACTGATTTAATAGCATAGAATACATTCCCAATAGAAGAGATTCTTAATTTAATTGTCTGCCCGTTCAATGCAGAAGGGAAAGTTATACTTTCGGAGCCATCATTAGCAGTAGTAGCTAATAATGTTGTCCACGTTGCACCATTAGGGTCTGTAGTGTAATCGATTTTCACATTTGCTACACTGTATGGTGCAGCTGTAGTATTTGCTACATCCCATTCAACTGTAGTAGCTGCATTAGATGCGGCATATTGAGTATTGATTTTAAACGGTCCGTCATTGCCTACAACAATAGTTTGTTCTGCAAACTGAGTTTGCTGCTGAGCAGGATCAGGATTATTATCTCTTACCGTCACAGCATATTTACTAGTTCTAGGAACCATAGAAACCGACTCCCATCCATTATTTGAGTTATTTAAAACTCCTGCCAATACGGAAGACAATTTAGGGAAATATCTTGTTGGGTTTGTTGTTGGTGATAGAGATCTGAATGAAGCCCCAGTAGTGGTAGTCCCCAAATTAGTTTTATTAATCGTAGTACTTGCATTATCAACCTCTTCCCATGTATAAGTCATAGGATTGTTTTCAGCGTCTGTAGCGGAAGCTGTTAATACGAATGCAGTTCCTTTAGGAATGTTATATGTAGGTAAGGCAGCAATTACCGGTGCATTGTTTGCAATAGATGTTTCTATATCACAAGTTTTACTAATCAGATTTGCCTGAACCTGCTTGATACTTGCAATATGGAAATAAGCATCAGAGTGTGGCTGAACATCAGTATTTGCTCCTGTAATACCCGCATATCCCATAATGGTAGATCCTGATCCTGGCTCAACATTTACCCCAGATCCTTCAAGAGTATGAGAGAATGTATGGTTAGCCCCTAATTGGTGACCCATCTCGTGAGCTACATAATCAATGTCAAAATTATCACCTTGAGGAATACCATCTGCAGGTGACGTATATCCTGAACCTTTAGCTTTAGTAGTATTTGTTGCAGGGTTTACACAAACACAACCAATACATCCTGCATTACCGCCACCACCAGAAGCTCCGAATAAGTGTCCGATATCATAAGCAGCATTTCCTACGTTTGCTGTTAATGTTTGCTGTAATTCCAAATTCCAGGCACCGCCTGCTCCAGTGGATGCTACCGAATAAGGGTCCGTAGCCGCATCAGTATAAATTACATTTGGAAATTCCTGTAAAATCAGATGGAGTGCAAAATCTTTTTCAAACACACCATTCACTCTCGTTAATGTTGCGTTAATAGCCGTAAGTGCACCAGCAACAGTTCCTCCGTGAAAAGCAGTATACTCACCCGTTACCGACATTACCAGTCTCATAGTTCTGTACTTCTTATCGGACATTTTTGAGAAATCAGTTGGCTGATTGGTAAATGTTTTACCATTTTCATACATCTGGTTGATTTGATTTATAGCAGCTGAACCCTCTTCAGTACTACAAACAAAACTCTTTCCTGCTGTTGGTTTTGTCTTAGGATGAACTCCATATACCGTTTTATCTGCATTTTGTGGCTCTATAAACTCATAATTTCCATCTTTTATAATCATCGACTGGAAGTCATTGTTTGATAAAGAGAATCTCAGGTATTTAGAAGGATCATTAATACCAACTCCCACATAAGATCCCAGTTGATATTTATCAGCTAGTGATGGTACAACAACCGGGGAGCTGTATACTGCAAATTTTTCAATTTTACCATTCAGTGTTGGTAAAGAAATTTCGACAGGTTTTGCATTTGGGCCTGTTTCCTGAGCGTTTTTAAGCTGGCCCTTAATCTTATTAAGATCTAACTTATAATAATTACGTACCAGAGAGAACTTTTCCTTTCCTCTCTCATAGCTGGTGGGTGTCCACTGTGCCAAAGCAGACCCGCCTATCAAGCTACAAAATAAAGCAGTAATGATTTTTTTCATAAAAAAGATTATTTTTTAAATTTCTCAAAAATAACCATACATTAACAAATAAACCAAAAAATAATTGATTTATTTTATTTTTTTTCAAAACTCATTTAAAACATAGGGTGTAAAAACATAAAAAAGGAATAAAAAAAGCACCAGAGATATCTCTGGTGCTTTTTATAATTATATAGGAATTATAACTAATTTACTCCACTTTTATACAAATTCAATATTTTAGAAAGTATCATTTATACAAGGTCTTTACAAACATTAATAAACTTGTTTTATTCTAAAATTTATAGGCAATATTCCAGGCAAAGCCCATATTGAATTTAGCCGAACTTTTACCAAATCCGGGAACGATCATCGGGGTAATATCATCCTGTTTGGAAGTGTATACCAAATATCTCGGCTGAAGATTGATATCTATATAAAAATTAGATTCAAACAGCTGTACTCTTCCTCCCAAAGTTCCTTCTACCCATGCAGAGGTTTGTGATGAAGAAGGAAATGACACAGATGAAGCACTGCCACCAAATCCGCGGACCGGAACTGCCATATACTCCTGATTGTAGAACGCCCCTCCTATTTTACCTCCTGCATAAAAACCGTTGAATTCATTTTCAAGGTCTTTTGCCAGCATGTAAAAAGCGCCGAGCTTTACAAAGGGACCGCTTGCCTTGGCATCGTAACCATTTTTTTGATATACATTTTTCTCAAAACCGGCTTCTGCAATTGCATGAATATTTCCTTTCACTTTTGATGAAATAAAACCCTGGTAAAGCATTCTATCCGAGAAAAAGGAAATACCTGTATTAAGAACATCAAAACCCACCATAAAATTCGGTTTGTATTTCTCCTGAACTTTTTTGGCTTCCTGGGTTTCCTTTTTTTCCTGGGCGAACCCGGCTATTCCTATTATGCTAAAAAAGAAGGAAAAGATTAGTCTTGTCTTCATTCTCAATTTGGTTTTGTCCTGCTTCGAGCTTTTGTACAGGATTGGATTGTATTAATTCTGAGTTTAAATTCTCATACGTTTTTTTGATTCCGCAACCCGGAGAAACGTATGTACTTTTCGTGGTATACTTAACGCGAACGTGAGATTCTGTCCCTTTATCTGCAAGCCTGAAATAAACATCTGTATAAGGTGAATCATCCACTCTTAACGGGATAAGCCTTGAATCTATTTTCTCAGCTTTACCCAGCTGTACTTTACCGGAACCGTAATCTACGGCTACATATAATGAATCCAAAATAACTGCTTTACCAGACTCAAGAGACTTGAATGCCACTTTTATCCTGGGTGTCCCTTCACCGCTTTCGCAGATATCGTCATCTCCACCACAGGAAAAGAGCATTCCAACGAAGCAGATCATGATGAGAAATTTAAAATATTTCATCTGCATATTTTTATTTTTTATTTTGGTCAGATGGAACTTACGTTTCATATTAAGATTTGAAATCAAATTTAAATAAATTTATTTTTTAATCAGCAACGCTATGTTTTCTACGTGGTGGGTTTGCGGGAACATATCTACCGGCAGGATTTTCACCAAAGTATAGTGTTCTTTCATCAGAGCAAGGTCTCTTGCCTGTGTTGCTGAGTTACAGCTTACATAGACTACTTTTTCCGGAGCAAGTTTCAATATCTGTTCTACCACTTTCTGGTGCATCCCGTCTCTTGGCGGATCGGTAATTAAAACATCTGCTTTCGGATGATTTTCTAAAAATTCATCGTTAAAGACATTTTTCATATCTCCACAATAGAATGTTGTATTGGTAAGACCATTTAATTCGGCATGCTCAATGGCTGCATCAATGGCCTCCTGAACAGATTCTATGCCTATAACGTGTTTTGCATTTCTGGCAACATATTGAGCGATAGTTCCTGTTCCTGTGTACAAATCATACACTACTTCATCACCTTTTAAATCCGCAAATTCTAATGTTTTTCTGTAAAGCTCCAAAGCTTGTTTGTAATTGGTCTGAAAGAATGATTTAGGACCTATTTTAAACTTCAGTCCATCCATTTCTTCCATCAGGAAGCCTTCTCCGGAATAAATATTGATATCCAGATCGTAAATAGAATCATTCTGCTTTGGGTTGATGGCATACACCAAGGTTTTGATCTGTGGGAATTTCTCCAGCAAGAACTGAAAAAGCTTTTCTCTGTTTTCTTTTTCTTCTCTGTAAAGCTGGAATAGTACCATCCATTCACCTTTAGAGTTCTGCCTCATCATTAAGGTCCTCAAAAAGCCTTCCTGATTTCTTACATCAAAAAAGGCTAACCCGTTGTCTACACCATAATTTTTTACAGCCAGACGTATGGCATTGGACGGATCTTCCTGCAGGAAACATTCTTTAAGATCCAGAATCTTACTCCACATTCCGGGAATATGGAAACCTAATGCGTCCTTGCTCCCAAAGTTCTCTTCAGAACTTATTTCGTATTGGGTAAGCCATCTCGCATTGGAAAAGGAAAACTCCATTTTATTTCTGTAGAAATACTGTTCTTCCGCGCCTAAGATCGGAACGGTTTCAAAATCATCAATTCCGCCGATTCTTTTAATATTATTATAGACTTCCTGCTGCTTGAAATCGAGCTGTTTTTCGTAACTCATGTTCTGCCACTTGCATCCGCCGCATGTTCCGAAATGAATACATTTGGGATCTACTCTGAATGGAGACTTCTCCAGAATTTCTATGGTTTCAGCCTCATAGTATTTGGATTTAGATTTTTTTACTCTGGCATTGACTACATCTCCGGGAACTGCTCCGGAAATCAGTACGGTTTTTCCTTCTTCGGTTTTTCCTATGGCAACACCTTTTGCTCCCGCACCAAACAGTTTAATATTTTCAAGAATTATATCTTTCTTCTTTCTCATCCCTAAAACTCAATTTCTTTTATGGCCGGACGAACCCTCCGACTCATCCTAAATTCTATTTCTATTTTTTCTAATACACCGAAAACAATCTTCCGGTTTGATTCCGCAAAAATACAATAAAAAAAACCTTATCCGAAGATAAGGTTTCCATCTATATTAAAGTTTATTATTTTGTTGGGGCAGGCTGAGGATTTACAGGCTGCGCTGAAGGATCCATCGCTCCCGGCTGCATCTGAATATTAGGCTGCACTTTTGGTGCAGAAAGACCTGTAAGTTTATCCAGGACCGTTACTACTTCCTGTTCGCCAAGGTTTACAAAAGATCTGCTTGCAATTTTACCGTCTTTATCCACGATCACAAAGCAAGGCAGTTTAAATCCGTAAACTCCATATTTTTTAGCAATATCGGATTCCAAACCTTTTTCTCCATAAACATTTGTTCCCGGAATCCCTTTTAATAATGAACTGCTGGTTTTTACAAACTGGTCTTTGGTATCATCTACATTTACAAAAACAAAGTTCATTTTAGATTTATAGAAATTCACAACTTCTTTTAGTACCGGCACTGTACCTTCACTGATATAAGGATTCCACGATGCATAGAAGAACAGCATGTATGGTTTTCCTTTATTTTCAGAAAGCTGATAAGATTTGCCGTCTGCTTTTACCAGTGACGCTTCCGGTGCAGCCTCTCCTATTTTAACTCCATTGATTGCCACCTGCATTTTAACTAAATCTGCTTTGATACCGGCATCTGTAATATCTGTATCAATGATTTTCTTAACTTTTTCTGTATTCTTTGCAGGAGCGCCCGGATGAATATCCTGAGCTACTACAAACGCTAACAGATAATCCTTAGCAGTCTGCGAAACTTCTTTTCTGTCTTTCAGGAACTGTGCGAATACTTCAGAAGTAATAAGGTCTGTTTTTCCTTTGGTCTTTGCTTCAGCATATTTCTGAAAGTCAGGGCTCATTTTTACAAGAAGATACTGTCTGTATAATGGAATAGTCTTCACCATTACATCTTTATTGCCTTCCAGTTTTATTTCATAATCCTGGAATGCTTTTGATACTTTAAATGATGGATTTCCCGACATCTGGCGCTGTGACATTTCGTAGTTGGCAAGAAGGTTAAGGATAGTTACTTTCACATCATTCTTTTTCCATTCCAAGATACCTTTGCTTGGATTATTTTTCTGAGCAAGATCTTCTACATTTTTATTGATGTCTGCTTCAATTTTCTGAGCTCCTTTTAAGAATGTTTTTTCGTCTCCTGACATTAGCTGCTGGATATTGATTTTGCTTCCATACTCACCCAAGAACTTTTGGCTGGCCTGAAGGAAATCATTATTTTTCTTAGCATCTCCTGTAACGACGAACTCATTTGGAAAGGTCATTGCATTTCCGGAAATATTCAGGTTCTGTCCGCCTTCAAGATAAATCAGGTTCTGTCTCCCTGCATAGTTGATTACGTACATCCCATCTTTAGGAGCTTCGAAGCTTCCTGTAAAGTTTCCATTTTTATCTAAACCAATATTAACAAGTGGAAGGGTTGCCACACCTGAAGCTTCAACAAATTCAATTCTTTCGAGTGGTGAACTTCCGGTAATTTTTCCTTTAACTTCAACTTTTTTTGAACAAGACATCACAAAGGCTGTGATGATAAACAATAAAAGATATTTTTTCATTTCGATTTTAATATTACGCAAAAATACGTTTTTTACGGTTTGTTAATTAACACTATTTATTTTTTTTGAAAATTTTATGAGAACCTGTAAAATGGATACTTAAGGCCCTTTTGGTTCTGTAAAATTTTCCCGGAAAAGAAACAATCCTTTCCCATACACCAAGTGCTCACCAAATATAGACTTATTAAATTAAAGAATATCTGATCCTATCTACACCTTAACAAATTTTAACAGCTAAAGTATAGGTATAAAAAAAAATCGTCTCCATAGCGAAGACGATTTTTTTATGTATTTGAATAGGTTCTATCCCTGATCTACCATAGCAGCCATATATTCTCTGTTCATTCTGGCAATGTTTTCAAGAGAAATTCCTTTCGGACATTCAACTTCGCAAGCTCCAGTATTTGAACAGTTCCCGAATCCTTCTTCGTCCATAGCTTTCACCATGTTCAGAACTCTTCGCTTCGCTTCTACTCTACCTTGAGGTAAAAGAGCATACTGAGAAACTTTAGCTCCAACGAATAGCATTGCAGATCCGTTTTTACAGGTAGCCACACAAGCTCCGCATCCGATACATGCTGCAGCATCCATTGCTTTGTCTGCATCTTCTTTAGGAACCGGAATAGCATTCGCATCTAATGTATTACCTGAAGTGTTCACAGAAATAAATCCTCCGGCAGCCATTACTCTGTCGAATGCGCTTCTGTCTACCATTAAGTCTTTGATCACTGGGAAAGCTGCACTTCTCCAAGGTTCAATAACGATGGTTTCACCGTCTTTGAACATTCTCATGTGAAGCTGACACGTTGTAATTCCTGTATCCGGACCGTGAGCTCTACCATTGATGTAAAGAGAGCACATACCGCAGATTCCTTCACGACAATCGTGGTCGAAAGCGATGGGTTCTTTTCCCTCGTTAATAATATTCTCGTTCAAAATATCTAACATTTCCAAGAAAGAAGAATCTGTAGAAACATCCGATATTTTATAGGTCTCGAACTGACCTTTCGTTTTGCTATTTTTTTGTCTCCAAATTTTTAAGGTAAGATGAAGGCCTTTTTTTGCACTCATAATGTTATATTTATAGGTTGGAGATTATTTGTAACTTCTTGCTTTAACTTCAATGTTTTCGTAGATCAGATCTTCTTTATGCAGAACTTCAGTTGTGATATCATCTGTTTGATATTCCCAAGCTGCTACATATTTGAAGTTAACATCATCTCTTTCAGCTTCACCTTCAGGAGTAGCATGGTCTTCTCTGAAATGTCCTCCACAAGATTCGTTTCTGTGTAATGCATCGATTGCCATTAATTGTCCTAATTCGATGAAATCTGCCACTCTGAAAGCTTTTTCAAGTTCAGTGTTCATTCCATCAGCATCACCAGGAACCTTTACATCGCTCCAGAATTCTTTTTTCACCTGAGCAATTTCATCGATAGCTTCTTTCAAACCCTCAGGAGTTCTTCCCATTCCCACCTTATTCCACATGATGTGTCCTAATTTTTTGTGGAAATGATCTACTGAATGGGTTCCTTTATTATTTAAGAAGAAGTTTACTTTGTCTTTAATTTCTTTTTCAGCCTGATCAAATTCACCAGAAGTTGTAGGAATTGTCCCTGTTCTGATATCTGCAGAAAGATAATCTGCAATGGTGTAAGGAAGTACGAAATATCCGTCTGCCAAGCCTTGCATCAAAGCAGAAGCTCCCAACCTGTTAGCTCCGTGATCTGAGAAGTTAGCTTCACCGATTACGAAACATCCGGGAATAGTAGACTGAAGGTTATAATCAACCCAAACCCCACCCATTGTGTAGTGAACAGCAGGATAAATCTTCATTGGAGTTTTGTAAGGATCATCAGCCGTAATTTTTTCATACATCACGAAAAGGTTACCGTATTTCTCCTCAATCCAAGCTTTTCCTAAATCATAGATCTGCTGATCTGTAGGATTGTGAATATGCTTTTCAATAGCAGCCTCTTTACCTTTTTTGATGATCTCTGTAGAGAAATCTAAGTAAACACCTTCTTTAGTATCATTATTCTCGATTCCGAAACCAGCATCACATCTTTCTTTACCAGCTCTGGACGCAACGTCTCTAGGCACTAAGTTTCCAAATGCAGGATACCTTCTCTCTAAATAATAGTCTCTATCTTCTTCTTTAATATTTTCCGGTCTTAATTTACCTTCTCTGATGGCTACTGAATCTTCAATTTTCTTAGGAACCCAGATTCTTCCTGAGTTTCTTAATGATTCAGACATCAGAGTCAGTTTAGACTGCTGTGTTCCGTGAACCGGAATACAAGTCGGGTGGATCTGTACATAGCAAGGGTTGGCAAAGTATGCTCCTTTTTTGTGGATTTTCCAAGCCGCAGAAACGTTGGATCCCATTGCGTTGGTAGAAAGGAAATAGACGTTTCCGTAACCTCCTGATGCAATAACAACCGCGTGAGCAGAATGTCTTTCAATCTCTCCCGTTACAAGGTTTCTTGCGATAATTCCTCTCGCCTTTCCATCTACAATTACCAACTCCATCATTTCATGACGGTTGTACATCTTGATTCTCCCTTTACCGATCTGACGGCTCATTGCAGAATAGGCACCTAACAATAACTGCTGCCCCGTTTGTCCTTTTGCGTAGAATGTTCTTTTTACCTGAACCCCACCAAATGAACGGTTATCTAACTGGCCGCCGTAATCTCTCCCGAAAGGAACACCCTGCGAAACGCACTGGTCGATAATATTGGCAGAAACCTCAGCTAATCTGTAAACGTTGGCCTCTCTTGCTCTGTAGTCACCACCTTTGATGGTGTCATAGAATAATCTGTAGGTAGAGTCACCATCACCCTGATAGTTTTTAGCGGCATTGATACCTCCCTGAGCTGCAATTGAGTGTGCTCTTCTTGGAGAATCCTGGTAGCAGAACGCTTTTACATTATATCCCTGCTCAGCTAAAGTAGCTGCTGCAGAACCACCTGCCAAACCTGTACCTACAACTATAATATCAATTTTATCTCTGTTGTTGGGTGCAACAAGGTTCATATGGTCTTTATGATGCTTCCATTTATCCTTTAAAGGACCAGCCGGAATTTTTGAATCTAATTTACTCATAATTGGTATACTGATATTATTGAGTTACGAAGTGATAAATTGCAATAAAAATAAAGCCTACAGGAATAAGGATTGAGTACCATTTTCCAAAAGCTTTGATTACCGGAGTATATTTCGGATGTCTTGCACCAATAGACTGGAAAGAAGACTGGAAACCGTGAGCTAAATGCAATCCCAGTAAAATAAAAGAAATTACATATAAAACTACTCTCCAAAGATCTGCAAACTTGGCGTGCAGGTCTCCCCAGAAACGTGTTTCCTCGATCGGCAGTCCGTCAACATATTTGTAATTCATTTCGTGAAGCCAAAAGTCATACAAATGAAGAAAAACAAAAGCCAGAATCACAGCACCGGAAATAATCATATTTCTGGACATCCACGTAGAATTGTGAGAAGGATTGTTTGAATTGTATTTCACAGGGCGTGCTTTTTGGTTTTTAATTTCCAAAACAAATCCCATTACAAAATGGAAAACGACAGCAAATATCAAAATTGGCTGCATTACAAATTGAATAAGAGGATTGTACCCCATGAATTGCGAAGCATTGTTGTACGCATCCTCACCAAAAACCGACAAAAGGTTTACAGAAAGGTGCATCACCAGAAATATCAGCAAAAACATAGCCGACAATGCCATTGCATATTTTCTACCTATCGTAGAACTCGTTAAACCTGCCATATAAGTTTACATTTGATTTTCCACAAAATTAAGAAATGTTAACTATATCAAAAAGTGAGAAATCTCACAATTAGACAGTTTGTAATCTTTCTAAATAAGATTCTATCACATTATTTAAAGGAAAAAACGAAAAGTGCTGTTTATTATTTCAAATCATAAATTTTGCCATTATAAACTACCTTTTCTGCCGTTTCGGGAAAGGTTTTTATTTGCAGAGTCTGAATGCGTCTGGAAGAACAGTAAGGGCCGGCTATAAATTTAAAAATTTTCTTTTTGTCGGAACTTTCTGCTATCCAGAAACACGCCTTATTTCCTTTCTTTACTGATAATACTTTAGTTTTATTAAAATTATGAAGGAGTATTTCTTCTTTCTGATTATAAAAAATACTAAACCCTGTTCTGATTATAAAAAAAGCTAAAATCACCGCGGCTACCCTGATTAAATTTTTAAGATTGATATTTAAAAGCATTGGTCTCAGCATATACACAACAAGGAATAAAGTTAAAGCTTCAGCAATATTCATCGCTATATTGGAGTAAAATAACATATCCATATCTGAAAACCAGTGAATAAGGTTCAATAAAATCTGGATAGATCCGTCATATATAAAATTGATCCACGTAAAATCGATCTTCAGTCCCACGAATACCGTCATTAAAAAAGAAAATACAATTAATATTTCTGAAAACGGAACGATCAGAATATTGGCAGGAACAGAAACCAATGAGAACTGATGAAAATAATAGAGAACCAGCGGAAGTGTCGCCAGTTGTGCAGAAAGAGAAATGGTAATGGTATTGCAGATTAACTTTTTAAAATAACCATTCTGCCGTGGAAAATATTTCAAAAGTGGCTGATTCAGCCAAAAAATCCCCAACACAGCCAGAAAGCTGAGCTGAAAACCGACGTCGAAAAGCTGCTGTGTATCAACAACTAAAATAATCATTGCTGATAAAGAAAGGGAATGAAGCAAATCCGGTTTTCTCTGAAGAAGGACATAAACAAAATATACCGTCAGCATAATGCACGACCGTATCACAGAATTTCCGAAACTAATAAATACAGCAAACATCCAGATAAAGGCAATACTGGACATTATAGCATACTTCCTGAACCGTAACGGGCTGAACCGCATCAATAAAAAGTAGAACATCCCGAAAATGACGACAATATGTGTTCCTGAAATAGCCAGTAAATGAACCATTCCGGACCTGTTGAAATCCTCTACCGTCTCAGGATCCATTTCTGTTCTGTCTGCCAGAATAATTCCTTTTAAGAATTCCCGGGTCCTGGAAGACATTTCAACATTGTCAATCTTTTGGAGTGTTGCTAATCTGCGCTGCTGAATCTGTTCATTGAGACTTAAATCTGTTCTCTCTGCCGAATAAATATTTTTGGAAATAGAGCACTGATATTCAATATTTTTCCTTTTTAAATACTTTGCATAATCAAACTGAAAATCGTACTCCGGAGATCTTGGTTTCGATAGGTAAGCATCGGCTTTATAGTAGTGCTTAAAATCAAGTTCTTTATTTGTTTTCGGAATATACACAATGGCATTGAAATTTTCTTTTCCGGCACGGATAACGGCTTCATATTTTTTATTCTTTTCTGTAGAATTCAGTTTTTTGGAGATCTTAAAGAATACTGTTGTGTTTTGAGGAACAGAGAGGTTACCGGACGAAAAAGTATTGAAAAAATGAAGGATTATCCCGGCTCCGAAAAACATCAATCCCAGCAGTATTGCTTTTATTTTATGGAGAAAATAAAAATTCAGAAAACACAAAAGGAAAATTGATAAACAGCTCGCGGAAACCACATAAATTATAGTTTTATCCAGCCCCACTTTATCCTGAAGAAAGATTCCAAGGATAAAACAGACGGATAAAATGAGAAGTGGCTGCTTATTCAACTGTACGATATTTACAATCAAAAAGTAATTAATTTATTTGATTATTACATAACACAAATTTTGCAGAACCAAGACCTTACTTCCCATTAAATGAACAATATACGGCTTGATTATTTACTATAAATTCAGGTTTTAAATGAAAAAATAAAAGCCATCTGCAAAAGATAGCTTTGTAATAAAAAAACTGCATATGACAGCAGTTTTTATTTTTAATTTAAATTTTCAACGCCCTATTTTCTTTTGTAAATAAATAGTTTCGTAAAAATGTAATTTTCCGAATTATTTTCCGTTAAAAAAATGGTCCGTCAACCGTTTGGTTTCTTTTATATAGAACCAGGAATCTTTTCCATAGTCTTCATATTTGAAATTTTCTGATTTTTTAGGAATTGCAGGTTCTATCTGCGTTCCTTCATGCCATTCGTTGAAAGAAGTGATCCCGATAAAGTCCGGATTTACTTTTTTGGCAGCATCGAACATTCTTTCATAATATTTTCCATTTCCCCTGCTTTTGAAATTGGCTTCATTCCAGGGCCTTATTCTGGTGTCGGAATACCCCGGGCCTACACATGGGATAAAAATAAGGCTGTGGTCCTTTGCAAATTGGGAAAGATAGCTCCAGTTGGAAGTTGTGCTTCCGAAAACAAAACCTTCGCTGGCAAAATAAGTATAAAAGCCATCAAAGCCGGCTTTGTCAAAAAAATCTGAATGTTCTTTCTCAACCCATAAACCTATATAAAGTCCATCCAACTCTGTGTTCCGAACTGTCTTTCTGCCATTTTCAGAAAGAAGTTCTGACCATTCTGACGGTGAAATTTTATAACTGTCGTAAACATAGTACAATGGCTTTCCATCTTTTCTGTAAAAGGCATGATGATGGGAATAGGTCTTCACCAGATAAGAAAGCTGTTCTCTAAGCTCGGTTACATTTTTATAAAACGGCTCTATATGAAAAGCAACCTTCAGATTAAACTGGTCAGCTATGTCCAGATATTGGGCAATACTTTTATCAACAAATGAATCTTTTCCCAGCCAGCTTAAAACAACCACTCCAACACCGGAGTCCTGGATCATTTTCATGTGCTTTTTAATAATGGCCGGATCATTGGAGCTGTAATTTCCCAAAGCGGGATAGAAATTAGCGCCAATATCGTCTGCGCCTTTGTAGTTTCCTAAGTTGTTCCATTTGGGATTGCTCCAGTGGGGTAAGATATCATGATTCCAATGAGAATACTTTCCATCTATTTCAGGATTTCCGTACCATCCATAATAGAAAATCTGAAATTTATCTCTGGACTTGCTGTCCTGAGCAAAACTTTTCGGTGAAATGCAGGTCAATAAAATTAAAACCAGAATGCTTTTAAAAAAATTCATTTGATAAAAATTTAAATCTATAAAATTAGAAGAGCTATTAAATACTTAAAATTACCTCAGCAGCTTTTTCACTGGCTCCTTTTCCGCCTAGCTTTTCTCGTAAAAGACTGTAATCTGCCAAAACCTGGTTTCTTTTTTCACCTTCTATCATTTTATTGAGCTCTTCTACAAGGTTTTTGGTATTGAGATCGGCCTGGATTAACTCCTTTACAACTTCTCTATCCATGATCAGATTAACCAGAGAAATATATTTAATGTTTTTAACGAGTCTCTTTGCAATGGCGTAAGAGATTTTGCTTCCGCGGTAGCACACCACTTCCGGAACATTAAGCAAAGCTGTTTCCAGTGTTGCTGTTCCCGAAGTTACCAGGGCGGCTTTCGAGCATCTCAGCAGATCGTATGTTCTGTTGGAAACAAAATGAACATTATCATCCACATATTTTTGATAGAATTCTTTCGGAAGGCTTGGTGCACCGGCAATCACAAACTGGTAATTTTTGAAATACGGTCTCACGGAAAGCATTTTTTCAAGCATTTTTTCCACTTCCTGTTTCCTGGAACCGGGAAGAAGTGCAATGATTTCTTTATCATTAAGATCATTTTCTTTTTTAAATTTTTCAACATTAATATCATCTAATCCTTCTATTGCATCAAGAAGCGGATGCCCTACAAAGTGGGAATGAACACCATGCCCTTTGTAAAAATCCTCTTCAAAAGGAAGGATAACCATCATTTCGTCTACATATTTTTTAATGATCTCTACCCTGCCTTCTTTCCATGCCCAGAGTTGTGGAGAAATATAATAGCCCACTTTGATCCCGAGTTCTTTTGCAAATTTTGCAATTCTTAAATTAAATCCGGGATAGTCAATCAGAATAAGGATATCAGGTTTGTTTTTTCTGATATCTTCTTTACAGAATTTGATATTGTTGAGGATGGTTTTTAAATTCATAGCAACTTCCAGAAAACCCATAAATGCCAGGTCACGGTAATGTTTTACCAATGTTCCTCCCTGTGCTTTCATGAGATCGCCTCCCCAGAAACGTATTTCTGCCTGCGGATCTTTCTGTTTAAGAGCTTTCATTAAGTTGCTTCCATGCAGATCGCCGGACGCTTCTCCTGCAATAATATAATACTTCATTTCTATAGTAAGGATAGAGAACAAATTAAGTTTTGCTTGATCTTAATTTGTAAATTTGTCCAAAGATAATGATAAAAAATGTCAGAAGAATTTGAAATCCGAAATAAAGTTGCTGAAAGCGGCCTTGTGAATTTCGACCTATCTACTCTGGTTCCTAAGGGAATAAGAAAGGGTATTGACCTTAAAGATTTCCTTTTCCAGGAAATGATTCTGAAAGAAAAAGATTTCAGAGAAAAGGTAGATGCCATCAATACTGATGAGTATAAAGACGCTTATATATATATTTACAATTCTGTAGATACTATTGTACCGCTGTGGGCTTATTTCGTGTTAACCGCTAAACTTACAGATGTTGCTAAAAAGATCGTCTTCGGAAACCGTGAAGATCTGGAAGTGATTTTGATGCACAATGCTGTCCAGACTTACGATTTTGAAGATATGAGAGGTAAAAGAGTTCTGGTAAAGGGCTGCTCTGATAAAGAAATTCCTGAAAATGCATACATAGAACTGGTTGAACAACTGAAACCCATGGTTAAATCCCTGATGTTCGGTGAAGCCTGTTCCAATGTTCCTATTGTAAAGAATTAACATGAGGAAATATTTATCTGCCTTATTTTTATTCTTTATTTTTCTGGTAATTTACTACTCCGGAAGCTTTACAAAAATTCCTTTTGCAGATTGCGTTGGTTTTGTGCTGGATGCCGAGAAGGGTAAATTCATGACAACTGCTACGGCAACCACTCATTTTTTATATATTAATACGGTCATTTTAATTAAAAATATAACCGGTCTTAATGGAATCGGGGCAAGCCGTTTATTGGTGGTTCTTTCCGGAGCTGCAACCGTTTCCGTGATCTATCTTACCGTTAAAAGTATTACGAAAACAGAATGGGCTTCTCTTACGGCAGCTTTTGTTTTTGGTTTTAGCTTCTCATTCTGGCGAAATGCAGAGATTGTAGAAGTATATACGTACAACACCTTATGGATAGGTCTTTTTTTCTTCTCGATTATCAAGACTTTTATAGAAAACAAAAAACAATATATTCTATGGGCGGGTATATTTCTAGGCATCAGTCTTTGGGTACATATCCAGAATATTTTACTGATCCCTGCTTTTTTGCTTTTCCTTTTTTATTTTAAAAGTGAAAAAAAATATTTCTATCCTTCCCTGTTGGTGTTTGCACTGTTGTTCGCTTCATTATTTATTCTGAACATATCTCAGGGACTTTCTTTCAAATCACCATATAGCTCGGATCAGGGCAACTGGGTGGAAGAATCTTTCAGCAAAACCTTTTTGCAGTATGTTAAAGATTTTTTCCAGTCTTTTGCTTACCTCATCTATAATTTCAATGTATTTACTTTTTTCGGAGTAATGGGTGCTGTGTTTTTATACAAATCTGATAGAAAAATGTTCTTTGTTTTTCTTGCGGGATCGTTGTGTGTATATGGCTTTGCAACTTTTTATGCAGTTTCGGATAATTATGTCTTCTTCCTTCCTTTCAATATTATTTTTGCACTGTCTGTGGGCTACGGACTGTCGCATCCGAAATATGCTGCTCTCAAAAAAATGTCATGGGTCTGCCTGCTTATTCCCTTAGGATATCTGCTTACTTATAAAGCCATTTTCCAGACAGAAAAAGGAAAGACCTTCCACAACTTCAAAAAGTATAAAGGCGGCCTGGATTACTATATGCTTCCATGGATGAATGACAATGTCGGCATTCTTGAATTCACCATTGATAAAAAGACAGCTCCGGAACCTATTAACTGGATGACTTTAAGCGCCATTGAATATATTAAACTGATGAAAAGCAAAGGATATACGGAGGAAGAGATCAAAAAACTTTAACAATAATTGTGAGCTAAAAAATCTCGTGAATCACATTTTTTGATATCTTTGATTTACTTAATATTTTAAAATAAACACAAACATGAGTTTAATTGACCTACTTACAGGTAGCACCAGCAATCAGGTTGCTGAACAGGCAGAAAACAAATTCGGGATCAGCAGAAATCAGATTATCGCTTTACTGGCAGTAGCTGCACCTTTGGTTATTTCTTACCTTAGAAACAAATCGCAGGACGCTAACGAAGCAGAAGCTTTAAATAATGCATTAGATAAAGACCACGACGGAAGTATTCTAGACGATGCTTCACAAGCTGAAGCCAGACAGGCTGAAGGAGGATCTATCCTTGATCATGTTTTTGGCGGGCAAAAAAGCACTGTCGAAAACCAGCTTTCTCAAAATACAGGAATCTCAATTGATAAAATCGGACCTATTTTAGCGATGCTTGCTCCGGTAATTATGGGGTATATCGGTAAAGAGAAACAGCAGAATAATGTAGGCGCCGGAGGTTTAGGAGATCTTTTAGGCGGAATTCTTGGAAATGCATCTAACCAGGCTCAGACTCAGCAATCCAGTCCTTTGAATGACATTTTGGGAAGCGTTCTGGGTGGTGGACAAGCTCAGTCCGGAGGAAATCCACTTAATGATATCTTAGGAAGCGTACTTGGCGGTGGCGGACAGCAACAGCAAGGAGGCGGACTAGGAAACATTCTTGGTAACCTTTTAGGAGGAAAATAATTTAATTTTGTATATTGAAAAAAGGCTGAAGATTAATCTTCAGCCTTTTTATTTTTTCAGCTCTTCGCTTTAGTTTCAGAAGAACCAATGGACTTTGAAGCTTTTCTGGGTCTTCTTTTACCATAGCTTCCGGCATTGATCTTCCCTCTTCTTGATTTTTTGTCTCCTTTTCCCATAGTGATAAATATTTTTTGGTAGATACTAAATTAGAAAATATGGTATACATCAAAAAATTAAGGCTGTTAAAATTTTTATAAATCTAACATAAGACAAGCAAATTTCGTTTCCGGAAAGGAAAATCAAAAATTTATACTTTCACCATCTTCCATTTTCCTTTTTTAAACAAAATAAAAGCAACAATGGTAATTAATGTTTCTGCAACAGGAATAGAGATGAATACCCCTTTAGGACCCATCCCGAAATGTTTGGAAAGAAAATAGGCCAGCGGAATCTGAAACAGCCAGAATCCGAAAAAGTTTACCCAAGTGGGTGTCCATGTATCACCGGCTCCATTAAAAGCATTGATGAGTACCATTCCAATTCCATAAAAGATAAACCCGACACTCATAATGTGTAATGCATTTTTGGCAAAATCCTTAATCTCTGTCTCCTGTGTAAAAAATCCCACAAGAAAATCTCCAAGGAGGAAAAATATCAGACTTACTGCCAGCATAAAGATCACATTATATTTTACGGTTTTCATCACAGACTGTTCCGCTCTCAGCATTTCATTGGCACCCATATTCTGTCCCACCAGCGTAGAGGCTGCGTTACTCAGTCCCCAGGCGGGAAGCATAAAAAACATCATCAGCCTCAGAGCCGTCTGATATCCTGCAGAAGCATTCTCTCCTCCCGTAGTGGCAACTAACTGGGCAAGGAAGATCCAGCTGCACGAAGCAATCACAAACTGGAAAATCCCGGGAGTAGCAATTTTCACAATGGATTTTATCTGCTTAAAATCAGGAGTAAAATAAGACAGTACGATACGGATCTGGGTATCAGCAACCAGAAGATGGTACAATTGATAAACCACCCCGATGCTTCTACCTATCGTAGTTGCTAAAGCCGCTCCGGTGAGCCCCATCGCAGGAACAGGCCCAAAACCTTTAATAAGAACAGGACAGAGAATAATATTCACAATATTGGCGATCCACAGCGATTTCATGGCAATAGCTGCATTTCCTGCTCCCCTGAAAATCCCGTTGATCAAAAACAAAAGCATAATGATCACACTGCTTCCCATCATGATCCTGGTAAAATCTTTTCCATAAGCCGCTGCTTCAGGCTTTGAACCCATGAGAATCAAAATTTCCTCTGCATATATTACTCCAAACAAACTGAGGATCGCAGTAATAATAAATGAAACGAATAAAACCTGCGCTGCACTTCTGGAAGCCTGTTCCGGATTTTTTTCTCCGATTCTCCGGGCCACCAAAGCTGTTGCAGCCATACTCATTCCTATGGCAATAGAATACATTACTGAAAGCACAGATTCCGTTAAACCAACACTCTGGATGGCATAACCGCTTTCTTTCAAATGTCCCACAAAGTACAGATCCACTAAGGCAAAAACAGATTCCATAGCCATTTCCAACATCATAGGAACAGCCAGTAAAAGCACAGCACTTCTTATCGTTATTTTTGTGTAATCCACTTCTTCGCCACTAAAGGCTTTTTTCAAAAAGTCTATATATTTTGTCATTTTCTAATCAATAATTATCTGATTTCCAAAAATACAAATTCAATTCTTATAAAAATTTAGTTACCTATATCAAAAAAATAATTTAGATTTGTATATTCTTAAAATGAATCTTATGAAAAAAATAATCTCTACTGCTTTTCTACTTGTAATCTCAGCGTCTGCCAATATGCTTTCCGCTCAGACTCAGACACTCAGCAAAGCTCAGATGCAGTCTATTCAATCTGATAATGTTGCTTCATTTAAAAAGAATTTTTCAAAAGCAGATTATAACAAATGCTTTCCGCTTAAAGATGAGACTTTCAGCGCATTAGGTTTCAGTTCGCTTTACGGCAGAAATAATATTGTTAAATTCCTTTTGGACAACCAGGCAGATATTAATAAAGAATGTAACGGAAAAACGCCTCTTGCTTTAGCTAAATTAGGAAACAAAGAGCAAACCGTACAGCTGTTGATACAGAAAGGAGCTGCCAATAATTAATTACAAAGCCCTCAAATAATATACAAGACTTCCGAAAGGAAGTTTTTTTTGTTTAGAGAACCTGCAAAAAATCTTATCTTTGCATCCGGAAATTATGGTAGAAAACTTCATGATCAGAAAGCTAAACCATATACCTTAAACATTGAACCTTAAACAAATAATTATGTTTCGATCACACACGAACGGAGAATTATCTCTGAAAAATCTTAATGAAGAAGTTACACTTTCCGGATGGGTACAGACTATCCGTGACAAAGGATTTATGATTTGGATAGATCTTCGAGATCGTTACGGAATTACCCAATTGGTTTTTGACCAGGACCGTTCTACAGCGGAATTGATGGAAAATGCTAAAAAGCTGGGACGTGAATTCGTCATTCAGGTTACAGGAAAAGTAATAGAAAGAGTAAGTAAAAACCCCAATATTCCAACAGGAGAAATTGAAATTTTGGTTGAAAAATTAGTGGTTCTTAATGAATCCCAGCTTCCGCCTTTCACTATTGAAGATGAAACGGATGGCGGTGAAGAATTAAGAATGAAATACCGTTACCTGGATATCAGAAGAGCTCCCGTAAGAGATAAACTGATCTTCCGTCACAAAATGGCGCAGAAGGTAAGAAACTATCTTTCAGACGAAGGATTCATTGAGGTTGAAACTCCGGTTTTAATCAAATCTACTCCGGAAGGTGCAAGAGACTTTGTCGTTCCGAGCAGGATGAATCCGGGGCAGTTTTATGCCCTTCCACAATCACCACAGACGTTCAAGCAGCTTTTGATGGTAGGTGGAATGGATAAGTACTTCCAGATCGTAAAATGTTTCCGTGACGAAGATTTAAGAGCGGACAGACAGCCGGAATTTACACAAATCGACTGTGAGATGGCTTTTGTAGAACAGGAAGATATCATGAATGTCTTTGAAGGAATGACAAAAACATTGATCAAAGATATTACAGGACAGGAATTCGGAGCGTTCCCGAGAATGACGTTCGCAGATGCGATGAGAAAATACGGAAACGATAAACCGGATATCCGTTTCGGAATGGAGTTCGTGGAACTTAATGAACTTGTAAAAGGAAAAGATTTCAAAATATTTGATGACGCTGAATTGGTTGTAGGGATTAATGTTGAAGGATGTGCTGACTATACAAGAAAGCAGATCGATGAACTGGTAGACTGGGTAAAACGTCCACAGATCGGAGCATCCGGAATGGTTTGGGCTAAATTCCAGAATGACGGCGTAAAAACATCTTCTGTCAACAAATTCTACAATGAGGAAGATCTGGCAAAGATCATCGAAAAATTCGGAGCTAAAGAAGGTGACCTAATGCTGATCTTATCCGGAAATGAGAATAAGGTAAGAGCACAGCTTTCTGCTTTGAGAATGGAGCTTGGAAACCGTTTGGGACTAAGAAAAGGAAACGTATTCGCGCCACTTTGGGTTGTTGATTTCCCGTTATTGGAATTTGACGAAGAAAGCGGACGCTATCATGCGATGCACCACCCTTTCACTTCTCCTAAGCCGGAAGATATTCATTTATTGGAAACTGATCCTGGAAAAACAAGAGCGAATGCCTATGATATGGTTTTGAACGGAAACGAAATCGGTGGCGGTTCTATCAGAATTTTTGATAAAGATTTACAGTCAAAAATGTTTGACCTTTTAGGATTCTCAAAAGAAGAAGCAGAAGCTCAGTTTGGATTCTTAATGAACGCCTTCAGATACGGAGCTCCGCCTCATGGTGGTCTGGCTTTCGGATTTGACCGTTTGGTGGCGATTCTTGACGGAAACGAAGTCATCAGGGATTATATCGCATTCCCTAAAAATAATTCAGGCCGCGACGTGATGATTGATGCCCCTGCATCCATCGCTGAGGCACAGCTGGATGAACTGGAAATACAGTTGAATTTAAAAGCATAATGTAAAGCAGAGATTTTGTCTCTGCTTTTTTATTAATATACACACTTATGATACCAAAAATTGCTATTCTGGGAGACTTTAACCCTTCCCATTTCACACTTAATGCACTTAATGATAGTACAAGAAGTATTCAAAAAAAACTAAATCAAGAAATTCAGTTTGATTGGATTCCTACTGATATTTTCAATATTCAAACCGTTTTTGAAAAGCACAGGTATTTAGGGTTATGGATTGCTCCGGGAAGCCCATACCGCGATATGGAAAATGTCCTGAATGCCATACAGTTTACCCGGGAAAACAGTATTCCTACTTTTGGCAATTGTGGAGGATTCCAACATATGATTATTGAGTTTGCCAGAAACGTCTGCGATATTGAAAATGCAGATCATGAAGAAACAAATCCGGATGCAAAAGACTCATTGATTAAAAAACTTTCATGTTCGTTAAGAGGCGAACAGGAGAATCTGAAAATTATTGATACAAATAGTTTTCTTTATCGAACAATTAACCAGGATACTATTATTGGTAAATACAACTGTAGTTACGGCATTAATGAAAAATATGTTAATATATTAAAAGACAAAGGATTGTCTTTAACTTCAATTTCTGAAGATGGGAATTATCGTTCATTTGAAATAAAGTCCCATCCTTTTTTTGTAGGAACATTATTTCAACCGGCACTTACTTCTACAGAAAATGAACCCAATCCCATGATCGTAGAATTTGTAAAAAAATGCCTGTTTCGGGTTTAAATAGGTAAAATCATCTTTAACGAGAAAAAAATGAAAATCGCAGCTGCCCAAATCAAACCAATCAAAGGAGATATTAATGCTAATATCGAAAATCATAAAACACTAATTAACCTTGCTATTAATAATGATGTTGATCTGATCATCTTTCCTGAAATTTCAGTTACCGGCTACGAGCCTGAATTGGCACAACAGCTTTCAATTCATTATGAAGATCCTGTTTTAGATATTTTTCAGAAAACGGCAGATGAAAATAACATCACCATAATTGTCGGCATGCCCACGAAAGCAGATGACAAATTATTGATTAGCTCTATCATATTCCAGCCGGGAAAAAGAAGAGATATTTATTCAAAACGCAATCTTTTTTCAACGGAGACAAGTATTTTTTCACGAAGTGAAGGTTTCTGCCAGCTGAATATATTGCAGAATAAGATTTCTTTAGCCATATGCTATGATCTATCTGATCCGGAGCATTCCCAGGAAGCTTATCAGGCCGGATCGAATGTATATACTGCGAGTGTCCTTAATTCTGTAAATGGCATCGATGATGATCTTGTTAAGCTTTCCAATATCGCAAAAAAATATCATATGCATGTTTTGATGGCAAATTTTACCGGGGAATCAGGCGGTTATGAATGTGCCGGAAAATCTACTGTATGGAATAATAACGGAAGTTTACTCGGACAGCTCAATCGTGAAAATAAAGGGCTTCTTATTTTAAATATGGAAAATAATCAAGTAGAAAAATTCTACATTAATTAATACTAAAAAGGGTGGAGAAATTTTCTTCACCTTTTTTATTTCACAAACTCTAATTCTTTTACTTTCAATATCTGACCTCTTCCCGGTCCGGTAGAAGATAAGTACAGGAGTGCTATTTTGGAAAAGTATAAGGGTACAGAAATGATCATTACAACCCGCTGATATTTGGTAACAAAGCCTGTAAAATGTACCACATCACGGTTCCTCGGCATGTTAATTGATTGATTTTTAAAAACGTAAGACAATGAAAGCAATTTGGAACGGCGCCATTGGATTCGGTTTAGTCAATATCCCAGTTAAAATCTACTCCGCCACAGAAACCAGCAAACTGGATTTGGATATGCTCGATAAAACTGATTTTTCGAACATCAAATTCAAAAGAGTTAATGAAAAAACAGGCAAAGAAGTCAAGTGGGAAAACATCGTAAAAGGTTATCTCCTGGATGATCAATACATCATTCTCGAAGATGAAGATTACGAAGCGGCAAGCCCTGAAAAGAGCAAAATACTTTCTATAGATCAATTCGTAAAAGAAGTTGAGGTTGACAGCGTTTATTTTGAAAATCCTTATTTTCTTGAACCTCAAAAAAACGGGGAAAATGCTTACAGGCTTCTATTAAAAGCTTTATCACAAACAAAAATGGTGGGTGTGGGTACTTTTGTACTCCGCGAAAGTGAAGCAATCGGAATGATCCGGCCTTACAATGGTGAGGTTTTGGTTTTAAACCGATTACGTTTTGCCCAGGAAATCAGGGATTATAAAGATTTAAAAATTCCGGCCAAAAAAGCTCCGAAACCTGCCGAATTAAAAATGGCAGTAAGTCTTATAGAACAGCTTTCACAAGAATTTGATCCCCAAATGTATGAGGATACTTATTCTGAATCCTTACTGAAAATTATTAAGCAGAAAGCAAAAGGTAAAGGTGTAAAAGCCAAAAAAGCAGAACCTGCAAAAGAAGGTAAGGTCATTGATCTCATGGCTCAGTTAAAAGCCAGTTTACAAAATTCCAAATCTAAAAACGCATCATAATGGCTCTGAAAGATTACAACGACAAACGCAGATTCGATGAAACCAGCGAACCTAAAGGCAAAACAAAAAAGAGTAAAGACAAGCTTATTTTTGTGGTTCAAAGGCATGCTGCATCCCGTCTTCATTATGATTTCCGTTTAGAAATGGAAGGCGTTCTGAAAAGTTGGGCAGTTCCAAAGGGCCCGTCACTGGATCCAAAAGACAAACGCCTGGCCATGGAAGTTGAAGATCATCCTTACGATTATAAAGATTTTGAAGGCAACATTCCCGAAGGAAATTATGGGGCCGGACAGGTTGAAGTCTGGGACAGCGGAACCTATGAACCGTTGGATGACACAAGCAAACTTTCTGACGAAAAAGAATTATTAAAGGAGTTAAAAGCCGGTTCAATAAAATTTATTCTGCACGGAAAAAAACTGAAAGGCGAATTTGCCTTGGTTAAAATGAAAAATGCTGAAAATAACGCCTGGCTTTTAATTAAACATAAAGATGAATTTGCAGAAGAAGATTATGATGCAGAAGAAAATACATCTAAAAACTCTGCGGTAACAAAATTTTTAGAGGAAAAAAAAAGCCTAAAAAGCAACAAAAGGAAGTCATAACTTCTGAAAGTAAGCCAAGATTTCAAAGATTTAATTCTTTAGTTGACGAAAAAAAATTAGAGAATTTCATCAGACCTATGCTGGCAAAATCTTTTGAAAGTGCCTTTGATGATGAAGGTTGGGTTTTTGAAATAAAATGGGACGGCTACAGAGCAATTGCTGATCTCAGCGATAAATCTCCCCTGTTTTATTCCCGGAATGGAATTTCTTTTTTATCAAAGTTTGAAAAAGTTTCAAAAGATTTTGAACATCAGAAGTACAAAATGATTCTTGACGGAGAAATTGTAGCCTATGATGAGCATGGAAAGCCAAGCTTCCAACTCTTACAGCAAATTGGCGATAATCCTAATCTTGCTTTAACCTATCAGGTATTTGACCTTTTGTGGCTGAACGGCCATTCTACAGAAGAACTTCCGCTTTTACAGAGAAAAGAACTTTTAAAAGAAGCCTTAGCTGAAACCGATGTGATCAAATATTGTGATCATATTCCCGAAAAAGGTGTTGATTTTTTCAACCAGATGAAGAAAATGCAGCTAGAAGGAATGATTGCAAAAAAAGCCAACAGTTTATATACTGAAAATCACAGAACCAATGACTGGCTTAAAATAAAATTCACCAATACGGAGGAAGCCATTATTTGTGGATTTACGGAACCCAGAGGATCCAGGAAAAGCTTCGGAGCACTGATCCTTGGAAAATATATGGATGGGAATTTGGTGTATTGCGGACATACAGGAACAGGTTTTAATAAAGAATCCTTAAGCCAGATGCATGAAAAATTAAAAAAACTGATTGTAAAAACGTCCCCGTTTGATAAGAAACCTAAAACAAATATGCCCGTCACCTGGACAAAACCTGAATTGGTCTGTGAAATAAAATTCTCTGAAATTACCAAAGACGGCATTTACCGGCATCCTGTTTTTATTGCCCTCCGTGAGGACAAAAACCCCGAAGAAATAAGTGATTCGACCAATAAAATAAGTCAGATTAATGAAAATCCTAAAGAAATGAAAGCTAAAGTTACGCCTAAAAAGAGTACCAAATCCACTGAAAAGGAAAAGGAGATTACTTTAAACAGACATACAGTAAAACTGACCAATCAGGATAAAATTTATTTTCCGAAAGATGACATTACGAAAGGTGATGTGATAGAATATTATCAGTCGGTCGCGGAATATATTCTTCCTTATCTGAAAAACCGCCCCTTATCTCTTAATCGCTTTCCCAACGGAATTGAAGAACAGGGCTTTTATCAGAAAGATGCAGGGGACAATATGCCGGACTGGATCAAAACCACGGAAGTTTATTCGGAATCCAATGATAAGTATATTGATTATGTATACTGTAATGATAAAGCTACGTTAGCTTACCTGAATAATTTAGGCTGTATTGATTTAAACCCGTGGAACAGTGCCCTCCCCGATCTTGAACATCCTGATTATTTGGTGCTGGATCTGGATCCGTCAAAGAAAAATACATTTGATGATGTCATTGAAACGGCTCTTCAGGTGAACGAGGTTTTAAATTCAGTTAAAATCAAAGGATATTGCAAAACTTCGGGAAGCACAGGAATTCACGTCTATATCCCGATGGGCGGAAAATATGATTTTGACCAGGTGAAAGATTTTGCCCATATTTTGATGAAGCAGGTTCATACACAGCTTCCGGAAATCACCACATTAGAAAGAAGCTTACAGAAAAGGGATGACAATAAAATATATCTGGATTATCTGCAGAACAGGACTGGACAGACATTGGCAAGTGCTTACAGCTTACGTCCTAAAGAAGGAGCTTCTGTCTCAATGCCTTTGGATTGGGAGGAAGTGAAGCCCGGTATGAAACCGACGGATTTTACTATTCATAATGCTTTGGATAGAATTAAAGAAAAAGATGATTTATTTAAACCTGTTTTGGGGAAAGGAATTGATATGATGAAGGCGTTGGAATTACTTCAAAATAATGATTAATTTTGAGTATTAACTAAGGCCAATGAAAATCATTTATTTAATTTGTCTGCTATCTTTTATAGGTTGTACTAATAAAGAAATTTCTGAAAAAAATAATTCGGGACAATCTAAATATTCATTTGAAAATATATTTAGTTACAATAATGAGGATACAATATTTATAAAATCTCGATTTACAGATTGTGGTGAATGGGGAGGCCATGAAGAATTCATCAAAGTCTATCGTTTAGAAAGAAAAATTGGATTAACCTATATAAAATATAAAGTCACTTGTGGTAATATGGATAGCTCAGGCTCACTTATCCAAACTAAAAATACGACCCGTAATTTTATTTTATCAGATTCACAACAATTAAGTTTAATAACTTACTTCAATAATTTAATGAAATTTAAATTCATTGATAAAGAATTTGGTAATAGTGGCAATTCTTTTTTAATCGAAGATAATAGAGGAAAATTAAGGCTTTCCCAATATGGGAATAATATTCAATTACTTAATAATTACAATAGTTTAATGAAAAGCCTAGGCCTTTCAAAGGTGATTATTGAAAATAAATAATCTATGGAAGTTTCGCCACCAAACTCTCCGGCAATATTTTCAAAATAATATAAATCATCTTCCATTTAAAATTCGGGACAATGGTGAAATAATTTCCGGCATTCACAATATGTTTTGCCACATAATCCGGCTCCATGATCAGAGATTCATTGAGCTGAAGACCTTCATTGATCTTAGTTCTGATATAACCAATCACCAAAGCATTAACAATAACCTTTCTTGATGCCAATTCCTGGCGTAATCCCGCTAAATATTGGGTAAAAGCAGCTTTTGTACTTCCATACACAAAATTACTCTTCCTGCCTCTTACACCCGACAGTGAAGATAATCCGATGATTCTTTCCAGATTGGTATTGCTCCGGTCCATCGCAATAATATTCAGAATGGAAACAGCTCCCATATAATTGACCATCATCATTTGCTGTGTCCCTTTAAAATCTTTCAGGGCTTTCTGATTGTCCACCAAAAAACCTGCTGCATACACTGCAATATGAGGTTTTACCGGAAGTTCATCATAGAATTTCTGGTGGGAATTAAAATCTACCGCATCAAAATAAAGAATGGTGACTTTTGAAGGATGAATCTGGTTATCTGAAACAAACCTTTCCAGTGAAACCATATCCCGCGAAGCTGCGATTACAGAAAATCCTTTTTCTGTGTACTGTTTGATACATTGCTTGGCTACATCTGAATTGGCACCTAAAATGAGAACGGTTTTATTTGTGTTTTGATTCATTCTGCAAAGATATTTTATTTTGGGAGTTTGAAAAATCAATTTTAATGACTGGGGATTTTTTTAAACACTAATTGCACAAATGACTTCACAGATATCGCTAATTTGAACGGTTAAACCTGTTTTTTTCATTTAAAGCTTATTCTTAGCATGCATTATAGTCTAATGAATATAATGGCGCAATCAGTGTAATCTGCGAGAGATAAATCTTAAAAGTAAGTTTCCAAGTGACATACAATAGTTTTGAGGTGGACAAAGAGATGTGGCTGCGCCACTGATTAAGCTTATGATTTAGGTATCTCTATAAAAAACTCGGCGCGGTGAACTTTGTTCACCGCGCCGAGCGATATTTTCAAACTAAAAAAATTATTTCTTTTCAGTATCGATTTCTTTTTTCTCCGCCGTTTTCTCAGCAGCAGCTTTCGCTTTGTCTCCAAAACGTGCTTCAGTAAATTCTCTGGAAACAGCAGCTTTTTCGAATTTCAGTTTTCCGGATAAAGTTTCGATAACGAATCCGTCATCCTGAACCTGAGCAATTCTTCCGTGAAGACCTGAAGTAAGAACTACTCTCGTTCCCACTTTTAAAGTTTCCTGAAAGCTTTTCTCCTGCTTCTGTTTTCTCATCTGTGGTCTTATCATTAAGAAATAAAACCCCACAAACATCACCCCCATCATGATCAGCATCATTGATGAAGATCCTTGTGGCTGTGCCTGTAAAAAGATTGTCAACATATTTTATAATTACGGTTGAATGTTCGCTGTGAACGTTAATTTGATAGGAGCCTTATCTACGTTTGCAAATACATCTGCATACTTCTGAACGTTTCCGTCAAAGCTTGAAGAATCAAAATGCAAAGTGATTTTTCCTTTCTTACCAGGAAGAATAGGTTCTTTTGTAAAATCAGGAGCTGTACATCCGCATCCAGGTTTTACTTCAGAGATCACCAAAGGATTTTTTCCCGTATTGGTAATTTCGTAAACGTGCTCTACTTTATCTCCTTTTTTGATTTTTCCAAAATCGAAGTTGTTTTCAGATAGGGCAACTGATGTTAATGGCTGGTTAGAAACCGGGGCTGCATCTGCTGTATTCACTGCTGCAGGAGCTGTCGCTGAATTGGTAGGAGCCAAATTCGTTGCACCAGCTGTAGAATCTGTAATATTAGCAGCTTCTGCACCGGCAGCAGCTTGCTGGTTTTCTTTTTTGCAGGAAACCAAACCAAGGCCTATAATAGACAAAGCGATAATTGATAACGTCTTTTTCATGTTAAATTCTATTTTGATCTTTACAATATTTATCCAAAATTCCATTAATGAAGATATTGGAACGGTCTGTTGCAAATACTTTTGCAATTTCAATATATTCATTGATAATAACTCTTGAAGGTGTAAAAGGAAAATTATCCAGTTCCGAAATAGCAGTCGACAAAATTACTTTATCCATTAAAGAAACTCTTTCCAGATCCCAGTTTTCCAACCTTTCGCTTAATGTTTTCTCATTAGCTTCCCAGTTGTTCAGGGTATCTCTGAGAAGTTTTCCGGCGAAAATTTTATCCTCTTCATCTTTAATCATTTTAATTAAAGTTCTGCTTTCTTCATCTTCTTTCAGGAAACCGATCGTTTTCTGTACCATTGAATTGGCGATGTGAATATCATCATACCATGAAAGTTCTTTATCACTAAGGTATTCCTGAAAATCATCATTCTCAGCGATATATCTTAAAAACAGTTTCCCGATAAACTTCTGATCTTCTTCAAAAGAATATCCTTCTTCTTTCATGAAATCCTGATAACGTTTTCCTGCTGTAATTCTCTGAAAAGTTTTCACCAATATATCATCATGCATATCCCATTTCAACTGTTTGTGCTGACCTGTGAAAAATAATCTCTCAGGATTTTCCTCCAGTTTGATCAGTACCTGATTATTGATGAATTTCTGGTTAGGGTTAATTTCAGCATCAGTTTTAAGATATTTGTTCTTCCCAATTTCGATCTGGGTTTCTGCCAATTCTTTCAGAGCAACCAAAAAATTAAGCTGATAAATATAGAGATTATAGATTTTCTCTATTCCAGAGAACATGTTTTTCTCTAAAACATCAAATTTTAAAGGATTCTGATAGTATGAATACACTGTCTGTACTACTTTTTCACGGATTTGTCGTCTTCCTAACATTCAAAGAGCTTTTTATGGGTGCAAAGATACAAAAATTAAAATTGATGAAATTCGTAGTGTGCCTACATTTTTGTAAATTTGTAAAACTTTATGAAAGCGCTTAAAACATTAAACCCTTACTTTTGGAAGCACAAAATATTATTGTTTTGGGGGTTGTTATTTATCATTGCCAGTAATTTCTTCAATATCTATAAAGTCCAGTTTGTAGGGAAATCTGTAGACGAACTTACAAAAGGCGGAAATCTCGGCTTCAATAAGCAGGTTTTGGTGTATGTTGCCATTATTGTGGGCTGCTCACTTTTGACAGGTTTTTTCACCTTCATGATGCGTCAGACGATCATTGTAGCTTCAAGAAGAATTGAATATGAACTGAAAAATAAGATTTACAGACATTATCAGGACCTTTCTCTTACGGATTACAAACAGACCACCATCGGAGACCTTATGAACCGGTTAAGTGAAGATGTTGTTGCAGTAAGAATGTATCTTGGTCCGGGTGTTATGTATGTGGTCAATCTTATCATCCTTCTTTTAATCACCAGCATCTATATGGTGAAAACGGATGCTTCCATGACGTTATGGACGTTATTGCCGCTACCCATTTTATCTTATATTATATTTAAGGTAAGCTCGATTATCAATCAGAAGTCGAAGATTATGCAGAAAAGCCAATCTGCGATTTCCACTTTCGTGCAGGATAGCTTTTCAGGAATCCGGGTGGTGAAGTTTTTTGCCAAAGAAAGCTACATTAAGAAAAACTACGGTATAAAAGTAACGGACTATCAAAATAAAGCACTCGACTTAGCAAAAACAGAAGCTTATTTCTTTACCATTATTTTATTTGTAATCGGATTGCTGAATGTGGCCGTTATTTTAATTGGTGGACAGAAATACATTGCAGGACAACTAAGTGTCGGTAAAATTGCTGATTTCTTTATGTACATCAATATTCTGATCTGGCCATTCTCAATGGTAGGCTGGGTTACTTCCGTCAACCAGAGAGCTGAAGCTTCGATGCAGAGAATTAATGAATTTCTGGATAAAAAATCTGAAGTCATTAATACCAACTTTGAGAACTATCCTATTAAAGGGGATATCGAGTTCAGAAATGTTTCGTATGTTTATCCGAATACAGGGATTAAAGCATTAGATAACTTAAGCTTTAAGATCAAAGCCGGAGAATCTCTTGCTATTATGGGTAAAACAGGAAGCGGAAAATCTACCATTGCCCTTCTGCTTTGTCGACTGATTGATCCTACTGAAGGAGAAATTTTAGTTGACGGTAAAAACCTGAAGGAGCATAATCTTACCAATTACAGAAACTTTATTGGATATATTCCTCAGGAAAGCTATTTGTTCTCCGATTCTATAGAAAACAATATAGGTTTTGCCATCGATCATCCATCCCATGAAAAAGTGGTGGAATATGCTAAAATTGCAGACGTTGATAAAAATATTGTTGGATTTAAAGAACAGTATAAAACACTTGTAGGTGAACGCGGTGTGATGCTTTCGGGAGGTCAGAAGCAAAGAATATGTATTGCCAGAGCCTTAATTAAGGACCCAAATATCATTATTTTTGATGATTCTCTGTCTGCTCTGGACACGGAAACCGAGCAGAATATCCTTGAAAATATCGATAAGAAAATCAGTAATGCTACATCCATAATTATCACACACAGAGAGTCTAGCGCTCAGAGAGCAGATAAAATCATCAACCTCACCGAAATTACCAATTCTGTAACCGCATAGCGGTTTCGTTCTCAATTGTTAAATAAATCATAAAAAAAATTTTGTGATTAAAAGAATTCTTTTATATTTGTTCTTAACAAGATTAAAAAATATCTAACAATGAGTGAATACAAGGAACGCCATGAAAATGAAATTTTCACGAAGGTGTTAAAAGCAGGAAGAAGAACTTATTTCTTTGATGTGCGCGAGACGAAAGCAGGAGATTATTATCTTACGATTACCGAAAGTAAAAAGAATTTCGGGGAGAATGGAGAAGCTACATTCGAGAAACACAAAATTTATCTTTATAAAGAGGATTTCAAAAGTTTCCAGGAGATGTTTAATGAATCCACAGATTTCATCATTAATGAAAAGGGTGAGGATGTAATATCAGAAAAGCATGACAAAGACTTCAAAAGCAAATCATTCACAATTGATTCTGACGACGAAGTTTAAAAAAAAGAATATTCTAAAAACACAAGCATCTGAAAAAGATGCTTTTTTTATATCCAAACTATAAATTTCCCCGATAAATAACCTTAGGCTTAAACACACTCCAAAATCTTAAAATAAATAAGAAGCATTTCGCCATTTTTAAAGACTAAAATTGGTGACCAAAATAGTATAAAATAAAAAAGTACACTTCAAAAAGTGTACTTTTCTTGGGTGAATGAGGGGTCTCGAACCCCCGACCTTCGGAACCACAATCCGACGCTCTAACCAACTGAGCTACAATCACCGTTTTGTGAGTGCAAATATAGGGAAGATTTTTTAATTACCAAACAATTCCGTCAAAATTTTTCATCGCAATAAGCTTCTCAGACGTAAATCCCTCAGCATAAGCTACTCCCGATAAACGTCCCAAATCCTGAGCACGGTAGGTCAGACTTTCAAAAAAATCTTTTGTTGCAATCGGGGTAACCGGTTCATTGGAAGCAGGATCATAGAACTGAGTCTTGAAGGCCATACAAGCTTCAATTTTTTTATCAAGGTGTTCTGATATATCAATTACAAACTCCGGCTTGATATCTTTCCACTGGATATAATGAAAAATATGCTTTGGTCTCCATACTTCCTGATTTTCTCCTTCTAAAACAGTTTCAATTTTTCTTAAGCCGGATAAAAAGCACGCATCGGATACTAATTTCGCTCCTTTTGCATGATCCGGATGTCTGTCATCAATAGCATTGGCTAAGACGATTTCAGGGCGGTATTTGCGGATCATTTTTACGATCTCTATCTGATATTCTTCAGAGTTCACTAAAAAGCCATCTTTCATGCCCAGATTTTCTCTGGCGGACACTCCAAGGATCCTGGCAGAGTTTCCGGCTTCTATTTTCCGGGTTTCATCAGTTCCCCGGGTACCAAGTTCTCCTCTTGTAAGATCTACAATGGCACATGTTTTACCTTCCGAAATCATTTTGGCAATAGTTCCGCCACATCCCAGCTCTACATCATCAGGGTGTGCTCCAAAAGCAAGTATATCTGTTTTCATCTGTTCTTTTATTTTTTAATCTGTCAGATGGAACGCCCAATAATTTTACTCGCATTTTCGAATTTTTAACCCGGGCGTTTCATATTTTCAAAGATAAGATTTAAAATAAAAACTTCCCAAACATTGAGAATGGGAAGTTTTAATATGTATAATTTAAATTTTAAATTACTTATTGATTTCTGCATTTAATTTTACAGCATCCTGGTAAGTAGGATCAAGCTGTAAAGATTTAGCTATATAATCTTTAGCTTTTGCAACATCAGTATCTTTATTCATATATGCTACTGCAAAGTAAGCATAGGCTAAAGTCTGCTTGTTGGCTTCCTGATCTGCAGGTTTTACTGTGCTGATGAATTTTTCATATGCAATTTTCGCAGCATCGTTATTTCCTGCCTGCTGATAGGAATACCCCTGACTGTAATAAGCCGGAGCCCAATCAGGAAGAAGGGTACTCATTTTTTGCCATGTAAGTATGGCCCCATTCCAGTTTTTAGCATCCTGGTAAGCTGTTGCCAACTTAAACAGAGAATCTGAATCTTCTTTATTGGCCGCAACTTTTTTCTTCAATGCTTCAATTTCAGGAGTCGTAGGTCCTTTTTCTGCTTCAGCCTGAGAAGCTCCTCCTCCGACAATGTTTGCAAGTTCCATATCCCACTTCATTGTTTCATCCTTAGCTGCTTTGGCAATAGCAATTTTTTGCTGTGCTTCTGTAGTTAAAGCTGATTTTTTAGCTGCATCTTTTTCAGTTTTTGCCAATCCAGCTGCGATAAGTCCCTGAAGACCCTGGTCAGCCGGCTGTACTCTTGTTTTTTCAGCCTGAGATACAAAAGTATCCATGTTCTGTTTTGCTTCAGTATAATTTCCATCTGCATAAGACTGATAAGCTCTTAATTTAAATTTGATCGGGTCATCAATTTTATCAAAAATCTTATCTAAAACTGTTTTAGAGTTTGCATAATCTTCGTTTGTGAAATATAATTTAGCAATTTCTAACTGTGTATATGGATCCTCATCAGCATATTTTGTATAATTGATAAGGTCTTGTGTTGCTTTTGCATTTTGCTGATATCTGATATCGTAAGAAGCTAAAGCTTTGTATGCAGGAGCATAAGTAGGATCTACACCTATTGCTTTGTCAATACTCTGCTTAGCTTGCTGCCATTGCTGTGCAGCCATCCATAACGTAGCCATTCTTGTATAAACAGATGCTTTGTTTTTAGCTAAAGGAAGAGCTTTATCGTAAGCCGACATAGCTTCACCCGGAGCTCTTTTTATTCTGTAGGCATCTCCAAGGGTATAATAGTAGTGAGCAGGAACTCCTTTTTTCTCTGCTTTTTCAACTGCCTTTGTCAGGAACTGAATTGCTGCATCAGGAGCATTGTTTTTCTCGAACAAAGTTAAAGCTTCTGCCGCTCTGAATAATACTTCAGCATCTTTCTCTCTTGAATCCGCTACAATTTTCTGAATTTCTGCAATTGCACTTTTATCTCCTTTACCCAGCTTTACAGTAGCCAAACCGATTTTGTTAAGGTAACTTTTGTTATCAGCAGCTAAACCTTTGTTAAAGCTTTCAATTGCTTTAGCATAATCAGGTTCTCCCTGCTTTAAGTAAGTATTTCCTAAATAGAAGTAATTTTCTGCTGTTGGTGCTTTGGCAACCATTTCTGTAAAATTGGTTTTAGCCTGTGCGTATTTATCACTGTCTATACTGTTGATACCATCCTGCAATGTCTGTGCAGTGGCTAAACCGGAAAAAAATACTACGGCAGCTCCAAAAGCAATTTTCTTTACATTCATAATCATTATATCTTTCATTTTTATATTTTCTATATTTTGAGTTTAAGCTCCACAATTTTCAGACCAAAATAATATTTTTATTGAGGGGATCATATTATTTAATATTTTTTAACGCATCTGTACCTCCCTTTTGTATATATTATAGGGCTGCAGACCTTCTTTTTCTACAATCATCTGGCCAAGCTGTGTGCATGAATATCTTATAAATCCGTTAGCTATATTAAAGTTACCCTCGTTTGTTAAAAAATAAAGAACACGTGTAAAAGGATATTTCATTTCTCTAAGGCCTTCATTATCAGCAGAGTACAGTTTTCCTTTATCCTCTATGGGAAGGATTTTCACCATATCTCTTAACTTTTCAGAAGTTTTATCATAAGGACGACTGAAAGTATTTAGTCCTATAACTCCAATTTTGTCCGGATATTTCCCCAATTCTTCTACAATATTCTGGTTTCCGGGAATAATGGAAAACTTCAGGTCTTTCGGCTGTTTTTTCAGTTTCTGTGCAACAAAGTTCAGGTTGCTTGAATTGGTTCCGTCAAAAACGAAATTTTTAGCATCAGATTCTAATCCACTTTTGATTTCATCCATTGAAATACTCTCCTTCGGAGAATCTTTGGGAACAACAAATACCACTGCATCTGCAGCGAATCTGGCAGGAAGAAACTTCAGATCTACCTGCTCTTCATAAGCTTTTTTCTCTTCAGGAGACAGATCTCTGGACATTACGGTTATTCTTGCCTTATCTTTTAACAGATCAAGGAAGGCCAAGTCTTCTTTCTGAGTTACAATCTTAATATGGGTTTCCGGATAATTAATCATATATCCGTCTGCCAATGCTTCGGTAACGCTTTTAAAAGATTCATCCGTAAGTATGGTAAGATCTCCTTTATGATAGGAAGGAGATTTATCCTCTTTTTTGCAGCTCACAGCAGCGATGCTCATCATAGAAAGCAACACAATTTTTAAATTATTTCTCATTTCCTGAATCTTTAATTCTTGAAATTGCTCTATAGATTCTGAAAATTCCATAAAGAATAAGCACTGCACCCATTGCATAGGCAATGGCAGGCTCTAAAACCGTGAAGAAAAATTTGTAGACAATAACTACAATTCCCAATACGATATAAAATAATCCTGTAACTAAGGACAACCAGTTGAACATCATGTAACAAAAATACCAAAAAAAATAAAAAGAGAAGCATATGCTTCTCTTTTTATTTATAAGTTGAATAAATAAGTCCTATTCAAAGTTCATAGTAAATGGTACGCTATAGTAAGATCTTACGCTCTCCCCGTTTCTTTTCGCAGGAGTCCATTTTTTAAGTTTCTTAACTACACGAATTGCTTCATTGTTGAAGTCGCTATTTGGAGATTTCTCTTCAATAGTAACAGCAGAAACAGTTCCGTCCTTTTCTACAACGAATTTCAGTTTGGCTTTAAGTGTACCTTCACCTCCTTCCATTAAAGAAGTATCAAAATTTTCCCCAAGGAACTTTCTTAATGCTCCCATACCTCCAGGATATTCTGCAGACTGGTCTACATCTTTGTAGATCTCATTAGGGTTATTTGTTTTTACTTCCGCTGTACTAGCTTTAGTACCTGTAGATGGTGGCGGTGGCGGTGGTGTATAAGCCGGAGCTTTTACCCCCTCCTGATTGTTCAGACCCGTCGTTGTTTCTAACTGCTTAGAAATTGGCGGCGGTGGTGTTTCAATCTTTGGAGCTTTTACAGGCTCCGGAACCACGTTCTGAATCACCTCAATTTTCTCTTCCTCTTTTGGAGGAGGTGGTGGAGGTGGTTCTTCTTCTTTTGGCTGCTCAATAATTGGCTCATCTTCAATAATGTTTACTAAATCCGCCTTCACTTCTTGTTTAGGTGGTGCAGTAAGTCTCTTAATGGTAAGATAAATAAAAGGAGATAAAGCCGCAACCAGGAATAATGCCGTTCCGACAATAAAAGATTTTGTCAGAAGTCTTGGATACTGATGTCTAAGATCATAGGCACCATATTCCTTGTTTCTATTTTCAAATACAATCTCGTCTAAAGTAAGATTCTGATTGTATACATTTTCATCTGCCATAGATATACAATTTTATGGTTAAATTACTTTGTAGCCGGTGCAGCCGCAGCTCCATTATTTCCAACTTTCTTGTTATAGATGGCTTTTTCCCAAGGCTTCACATCGGTTACCCCGTACTGCTCGCTTTTGGTAATGGCCATTTCGTCAAGAATATCTACAAAGTTCTTATATACAGCATCGTCAGTCGGCTTAATGATCACGGTAAATTTCGTTTGATCTGCAGCTCTAGATTTTGCCTGCTGAATTACTTTTCTAATTCCTTCTCTATCAAGAGTAGTTTCCATAAGAGTCTGGTCATTCAAGGAAGTAGCATCCTGCTGGTGCCAAAAAACTCTATTGTTCTTTCCTAATAAGACAGAAATTGAGTTAGAAAGTTTAATTTCTGTTGGAGGTGGTGTTTGTTTTTCTTTCGGCTTAGCCGGAAGACCCAAATCCATAACGTTCGGTTTACTAAATGTGGTTGTGAACATAAAGAAGGTAATCAATAGAAAACCCAAGTCCACCATCGGAGTCATATCTACTCTGGTATTCTGCTTCTTGGAACGGACCTTGCCGCCCTTGCCGCCTTTTTCCTGTACTTGTACTTCTGCCATTTCTAAATGATATTATTATGGTTTACCTTCTTGTGATGTAATCAACCAGAATTTAAGAAAATCAATATCTCTTAAACCTTCAAATAGGCTTTTAACTTTAGGATACTCAGTAGTAACATCACCCTTGATTGCTAATTTGTAATCAGGATTTACGCTTAAACTCTGCTGTACCCAGTCTACTAACTGCTTATTTGTACTGTCCATAGGAATCCCTGTAGGACTCTTGAAACTTTTCTGTTCCTCATCTGACATATCGAGATAGCCTTTCAGTTGGCTCATAGGAACCCCAATTGCTTGTACTTTCTGAAATGACGCTTTTTGCTGGTTGCTAAAAGTCATATTATACTTTTGCCCCATTTTGTCTAAAAGCTGTAATCTCTCTGATGCGTTGTCTACGGGCTGGAAATAGAATTTTCCGTCCGGAGTAGCGTTGATGGTCATCAAACTTGCATCAGGAAGTAACTTCTCTGATATTGAAGATGGCGGTTTAATCTGCTCCACGTCAGGTTTTTTAAACTGAGTGGTCAAGATAAAGAATGTAAGTAGCAGGAAGGCAACGTCGCACATTGCCGTCATATCCGTCACTACACCATGTCTTTTTGGTTTGACTCTCGCCATTGTTTTTGAATTATTTTAAATTAAACTTCTTTTAATTGGAATGCAAATTCCTTGCTACAAATTCAATTATTAGTTGAATTCAGCGAAAGACTGCTGGATGCTCATAGCGATCTCGTCGATCTTATAAGTTAATCCGTCAATTTTAGATGTAAAGAAGTTATAAAGGATAATCGCGATAGCTGAAGTACCAATACCTAATGCCGTGTTGATCAAGGCTTCAGAGATACCTGTAGAAAGTGCAGCAGCATCCGGAGTACCACCACCTGAACCTAATGCGAAGAATGCTTTGATCATCCCGATTACAGTTCCTAAAAGTGCGATTAGTGTTGCTACAGTACCTAAAGTAGAAAGAATCATCATGTTCTTTTCAAGCATTGGCATTTCAAGAGTTGTAGCCTCTTCGATAGCTTTGTTAAGAGCTACCATTTTTTGCTCTTTATTTAAAGTAGTATCGTGAGAAAGTGCTTTGTAAGTAGTAAGACCTTCTTTCACTACGTTACCTACAGATCCTTGCTGTCTGTCACACTCTTCTAAAGCTTCATCAATTTTGTTTTGATTCAATAAGCTTCTTACCTGTACTACGAAGTTGTCTAAGTTTCCTTTTCCAGCAGCTTTACCTAGTACGAAATATCTTTCAAAAGAGAAAACGATTACTGTAATCATGAAAGTAATCAAGATTGGTACGATAACCCCTCCTTTGTAGATAATACCTAAAAACGATTCCGGGTGAATGTCTTTTCCTTCAACACTTGAGAAAGCTACAGATCCGCTACCTAGCTTTTCTGCGTCTTTAAAGTTTCCTGGGTTCCCAAGAACAAATAAATAAATACAAACTCCTATAACGAATAAAATAGGAATAATAACAGCCGGGTTTAAACCTCCTGCTTTTCTAGCAACTACTTGCTCATCATTTTTTGAAACATTCATTTCCATATTTAACTAAATTATATTGTTTTAAAATTTTACAGGGTGTAAATTAAAGGCAAAATTAATTAAAATGCAAGAGTCTTAAATAAACATTTTGCATTTTTCTGATAAAGAAAATTTAATACGATTTCGATATAATAATTATTTTAAATTATTTTATTTATTTTCCTCAATTTTAACATTTGAGTTAGAAATTTAAAAAAATAAGACCCGCATTTTTTTTAATTTGCCAATGTTAACTTTTTTTTAAATTACGATATTCACAATACGGTGATGCACGACGATGATTTTTTTAGGAGTTTTACCTTCCAAAATCGGTTGCATCCTTTCATCCGAAATCACCAAATCTTCTACTTCCTTCGCTGATAACTGAGCAGAAAGTGAAATTTTGAACTTCATTCTACCATTTACACTTACCGGATATTCAATTTCATCTTCTACCAGGTATTCTTCGTTCAATATAGGGAATTTTTCAAATTCCACAGATTCCTTATTCCCTAATAAACTCCAAAGCTCTTCACAGATGTGCGGGGCGTACGGAGAGATGATAACGGCTAATGGTTCTAAAATATTGCGTTTGTTGCATTTTATTTTTTGCAGCTCATTTACAGCAATCATAAATGAAGACACGGAGGTATTGAATGAGAAGTTCTCAATATCATAAACCACCTTCTTTATTAAGGTATGTAAAACTTTGTATTCTGCTTTTGTAGGCTCTTCATCGGAAACTTCAAATGTGTCACCGTTGAAATACAGGTTCCAGAATTTCTTAAGGAAACCGTAGACTCCACTTAAGCCTTGTGTATTCCAAGGCTTGGACTGCTCCAAAGGACCTAAGAACATTTCATATAATCTTAATCCGTCTGCTCCGTATTCTTCACAGATATCGTCAGGGTTTACAACATTGTATTTTGACTTGGACATTTTTTCAACTTCACGAACACATATATACTTTCCTTCTTCGCCAGTTACAAAAGAGGCATCATCAAACATTCCTCTCCAATTCTTAAATTTTTCAATATCTAATTCATTTGTTGTCCCTTTTAATAAAGAAATATCAACATGTGTCGTCATTATATTTCCATTTATTTGTTTAGTACAAACTAAATCGAAGGAATTTGTCTCTCTAGAAGAAATTAATTTATCCATGACTTCAGAATTAAACTTTCTCAATTCTTTATCAAAAGAAACTTCGTCGTGAATTAAATCTGTTTCTATTACAAATATTTTATCAATACTAATATTTTCAGTTGAAATAATTTCTCCATTAATATCCTTATAATTAATATCAAATTCAAATTCTACTTTTTGCCAATTTACAAATGCACTCATCCCCAAAATCATCCCCTGATTGATCAGTTTCTGGAAAGGCTCATCCTGATTAATATATCCTCTGTCTTTTAGGAACATGTTCCAAAAACGGGAATATAATAAGTGGCCGGTTGCATGCTCGCTACCTCCGATGTATAAATCTACCTGTCCCCAATAATCTGCCAGTTCTTTTTTAACAAAAACCTCCTGATCATTCGGATCCATATATCTAAGGAAATACCATGAGCTTCCCGCCCAGCCTGGCATAGTAGATAATTCCAAAGGGAAAATGGTTGTATCATCGATAAGATCTGTAGAAACCACTTTCTGATTGGCTTCGTCCCAGGCAAATTCTTTTGCATTTCCTAATGGGGGATCTCCGTCTTCAGTCGGCAAATATTTTTCAACCTCCGGAAGTTCCAGCGGTAAAGCAGAAACGGGAAGTGTGTAAGGCATTCCATCCTTATAATATACAGGAACCGGCTCACCCCAATAACGCTGTCTTGAGAAAATGGCGTCACGTTGTCTGTAATTTGTCGTTCCGTGACCAATTCCTTTGTTTTCGATTTCAGAAATTATTTTTGATTTGGCGTCATTATAATTCAATCCGTTCAAGAAATCAGAATTCACACAAACTGAATCTTTAGAATCGAAAGATTTCTCCTGAACATCTTCATCGGTATCCACTACCTTTTTAATAGCAAGGTTGAATTTCTTTGCGAATCTGTGATCACGTTCGTCATGCGCAGGAACAGCCATTACAGCACCTGTTCCGTAACCCATCAATACGTAATCTGAAATATAAACCGGCATTTTCTCGCCACTGAAAGGATTGATGGCATAAGCTCCCGTAAAGGCCCCGCTTACATTCTTCACGTCAGACATCCTGTCTCTTTCAGTTTTTTTGGAAGTTTCTTCTATATAAGTATCTACTTCTATTTTCTGAGCTGCTGTAGTAATAGTATCTACCAAAGGATTTTCAGGAGCCAGCACCATAAATGTAGCTCCGAAAATAGTGTCAGGTCTTGTTGTAAATACCTCAACGATTTCGTCATGACCTTCTACCTGAAACTGAACCTGTGCTCCCTGGGATTTTCCGATCCAGTATTCCTGGGCATCTTTAAGAGGCTGCGGCCAGTCTAATGTCTGAAGCCCCTGCAACAACCTTTCAGAGTAGGCAGAAATTCTCATGCTCCACTGCATCATTTTCTTTTGGAATACAGGGAATCCTCCTCTTTCAGATTTTCCGTCTTTTACCTCATCATTCGCCAATACGGTTCCTAATGCCGGACACCAGTTTACGGTAGTCTCTGCTCTGTAAGCCAAACGGTAGTTAAGTAAAATATCTTCTTTATCCAGGTCTGAAGAATCTTTCCATTCTTCTGCCGTGAAATTTAATTCGTCGTTTTGATTGGCATTTAATCCTTCGGTTCCTTTTTCTTCAAAATGCTGAATTAAAGTCCGGATAGGCTCTGCTTTATCTGTATTCTTATTGTACCATGAATGATACAGCTCGATAAAGATCCACTGCGTCCATTTATAATAGGATGCATCTGAAGTTCTCACTTCCCTGCTCCAGTCGAATGAAAAACCGATCTTTTTCAGCTGCTCTTCATATCTGTTGATATTCTCCTCAGTTGTAATCGCCGGATGCTGTCCCGTCTGGATTGCATACTGCTCAGCAGGAAGACCGAAGCTATCGTACCCTACCGGATGGAGAACATTAAACCCCTGATGTCTTTTATATCTCGCATAAATATCTGATGCGATATATCCAAGCGGATGCCCCACGTGAAGCCCTGCCCCGGATGGATACGGAAACATATCGAGAACATAAAATTTAGGTTTGTCTGTGTTATTAGAGGTTTTGTAGGTCTGATTGTCCTCCCAGTACTTCTGCCACTTTTTTTCTATCTGCTGATGATCGTAAAACACTTTATTATAGATATTAGATGTTAGATATTAGATGTTAGATTTTTTCCAGCTCCCATTCTAATTTTCACAAAAATAATGATTTTAAAAGAAATGAAAATTTTAATTTTTGATCAATTCAAGAATTTCCTTCAACAAAAAATCCCATCCGGGGATGAGATCTATATTTAGGTATGGAAGTATATTTACTGAGGAATTCTTCTCATGGTATACGTCCTTGTTTTATATACAGTTGGATCCTGCGTCTCTTCTCTTAGGGATAAGTTCAGGGTTGTATCATCGAGGGTAATTATTTTTCCGTTGGACGGTTCCACAATTCCCTGGAATTTGATCACTATTGTTTTCGCACTTCTATCATACGTATAAGTAAAATTCTGATCAGATAAAATAGTACACTGCGGTGTAGTACCGATCTCTCCATTCGTGGTTACTTTTCCTGTCGCTTCAGAATTGAATCTCCATCTGCCTTCTTTCTGGCAATCGGTATAGGTAATAAGGTCTGAAACAGGGTCCTCACCGGTTTCTACTGTGGTAACCACTTCTTTCAGCGGCTGCCAGACACCTACAAGAGGATATTCCATCTCATTATCGCCATCATCATTACATCCTGTAGCTACAAATAATGATAAACCTGCAAATAGTAATGCTAATTTCTTCATATATAAAATTTTCAAGGGCTAAAATTATAATTTTTTTGATTTATAACCTCATTTTTTGTGAAAAATAATTTCGATAAAGTATATTTCTGAAAAATTTAGAGTCTTAACCCTTGAAACAGCCATTATTTAACAAATATTGAATCTCAGTTTCCCTCTATCTATTAAAAAAACTATTTTTGCAGAAAGAAACAAAAATGCAGAGTATAACGAAAAATAATTTTGACTTCATCCGTGTTCTCCTTGCTTTCATTGTCTTTGTAGGACATTTGGGAGCTCTTAGTGACTCCAGTCAGCTTACTTTTTTAACACACAGTCCTGTAGAAGTTGCCGTTTTTTCGTTTTTCATTGTCAGTGGATTCCTTATCGCCAGGAGCTACGAGAGGTCTTCCAGCCTGAAAAGCTACGCCAAAAAAAGATTCAACAGGATTGTTCCTGCCTATTTACTGGTTGTATTTCTTTGCACCACCCTTCTGAGCCTTGTAAGCACCCTGTCTTTTTCTGATTACTTCGGCAATATACAGGTCTATAAATATTTCTTCTGGAATTCTATATTCATGAACTTCATGGCCCCTTCCCTTCCGGGCGTGTTTGGTAACGAAGCTGTAAACGGAGCTTTATGGACCCTTAAGATTGAAATGGCTTTTTACTTTGCAGTCCCGCTGATCTTCTTATTATTCGGAAAAAACAATAAATACAGGAATGTAAGTTTAATTGTACTGTACTTTCTTTCTCTGATATTCCTCAATTATTTTGAAATGACGGGTAGAGCAGCCATATCCAGACAATTGCCCGGATCACTTTGCTATTTCATTGGAGGAATGCTGATTTATTTTCATTTTGAGAAATTCATTCAATATAAAAACGTACTGTTCATTATTGCGATCATTACGGTTTGGATAGATCTTATCCTTCATATCAAGCTGTTCTCCCCTATTATGATCAGTATTATTGTACTGTATATCGCCTATTCATTCAAATTTCTGAACAATTTTGGTAAATATGGAGATTTCACTTATGGTATTTATATCTTCCACTTTCCTATTATCAGGGTATTTGCTACGCTTGGACTGTTTGCCAACTACAATCCTTTTTTCATGAGCTTTTTGTGCATGCTGGTCGTTATCGGAGTAGGAATTGCATCGTGGCATCTTTATGAGAAAAAATTTTTATAATTTTACCCCAGTAAAAATGCAAATGAAAGACCTGGTCTCCATCATCACTCCCTGTTACAATTCTGCCGAATTCATCGAAGAAACGATACAATCTGTTTTAAACCAGACCTATGACAACTGGGAATGGCTGATCACGGATGATCTTTCCAAAGACAATACCGTAGAAATCATAAGAAAATATAATGATCCCAGGATAAAATTACAGGTCCTCGGGAAAAACGGCGGTGCCGGAAATGCCAGGAACAATAGCCTGGAAAGGGCTACAGGGCGGTATATTGCTTTTCTGGATTCTGATGATTTCTGGTATCCTGAATATCTGGAGACGATGACAGATTATATGCAGGAAAACAATGCAGAACTGGTCTACTGCAATTATTCAAGGTGTAATGAGCAGTTACAACCTGTTTTAAAAGACTTTATGGCAGATAAGGTGGTAACCTTCTCCAATCTTCTGAAAACCTGCAGGCTGGCCCCGGTTTCTACCATGTACGACACCAAAAGGGTCGGGAAATTTTTATTTCCAATAAAAAGCAAGCGTGAAGATCACGTAATGTGGCTGAATCTGTTAAAAGTAATTCCTGAAGGAATGCCTATCAATAAAACACTCGCTAAGTACAGGATGCGTGAGAACAGTGTTTCCCGAAAGAAAAAAAATATCATTAAGGACCAGTATCTGGTCTACAAAGACTTTATGGGGTTTTCTACTGTAAAATCTTTCTACTATACAGCCAATTGGGCCATAAACGGATTTCTGAAATATTCTAAAATTTTCAATTAATGGAATATTCAAAAGAGTTTAAAGCTGCCTTAAGTGCTTTTTCCAACGTGGAAAAAGACCGGCTTATTTTTCGATTGCTGAGAAAGGATAAGCTTTTGTCTAAAAAGCTGTATTTTGAACTGATCGATCAGGAAACTACAGATGATAAGAGAAATGCAATGGAAGTGAATGTTGCAGAACAGGTTCTTCTGGCCTCAAAATATGTTGGAAATGCCAAATATTTCCTTACCATTATCCGAAAGCTGAGTGCAGAAATAACGGAACACATTAAAATTACAACGGATAAATTCGGGGAAGTTTCGCTGAATCTTTTATTGGTGAACAGAATCCTGGATTCTAACAGTGATTTCAGCAGACAGCGGTTTGATAATGTTTACAAGCTGTATATTTATATCATTAATAAAGTATTCAAGGCATTGGTGCTAACAAAAAAGCTGGATGAAGATTACTGGATGGAAATTGAGGAGCTTCTGAGAGAAACACAAAGTAAAATTTCAGAAAATCATTATCTGCAGAAGCTTTGTATCAACAATGGTTTGGACATCAACTGGCTTGAGGCCGAAAAAATTCCGGAAAACATAGAGCAGATTATGAAAGATATTAAAAGCCAGGGATTTTTAAGATAATGTGAGAAATAATGATTTCAGACATCAGACACGAGACTATTCTTAAGATTAAAATTAGGAAATCTCAATAGTCAACTTCCTAAGTAAGTTAAATGGTAAATTTTGGGTAGATATGAGATTTGGGATCAACAACACTTCCAAACACTCCGCCCCTCAAACTCTACAACACTCCAGCCCTCAAACCTGAATCAAGATTAAGATAAAATCTTCTGCAGAATAAGATTTGTTGCATCAGGTTTTTCTTTTATAAATTTCCTTGCATTTCCGGACATTTCCCGTAACTCTTCTTCATTATTAAGAAGAAACAATACAAAATCCGCTGCCGCATATTCTTCTGAAAAAGATTTTCCTCCGCCGGCTGCAATAAGATCGTCTGCCTCAGGATTCTTTTTATAATGGTCTCCAAAAATCACAGGAGTCCCAAACGTAGCTGCTTCCAAAATATTATGCAGACCGGCATCATGAAAACCTCCGCCTACCACTGCCACATCTGCATAAGAATATAGTTTTGACAACAAACCGATGCTGTCGATGATTAAAATCTGATATTTGGGAACCGGAAGCACTGAATTCCGTATTTCACTGTATAATAATGCTTCAGGGAAAAGTTTTTTTAAATGCTCCACTCTTTTCAGATCATGAGGGGCAATAATCAGTTTCAAACCGGCATTCATTCTGAAAACTGTGGCGGCAATCTTTTCTTCAGCATGCCATGAGCTTCCGAATACAACAGATTGATGTTCGCCTATAAAATCCGCAATGAATTCAACATGATTATCCCTTGTCCGGAGCTGTTTTACCCTGTCAAATCTTGTATCTCCTGTTACTGAAGAATTAACCAATCCAATACTCTTGGCTAGTGCAAAAGAAAAGGTGGTCTGGTGGAAAAACCAGTCCACATCTTTTTTGAGCTGCTTTACAAACCATTTTCCATAAGATGTGAAGAAAGCCTGGCTTTCATAAAACAAGGCAGAAATCACATAAATCTTAGCTCCATGCTCTTTAAGCTCTGCCAGAAGGTGATACCAGTAGTCATACTTGACCGTAAAAAATAATTTTGTATCAAATTGGGAAATGAACTCTTTTACCGTACTTTTTTTATCAAACGGAAGATAGCAGACTACATCTGCAATATGTTTTCTTTTTACAACATTTTCATAGCCTGAAGGCGAAAAGAAAGTAATAAGAATTTTATGACCGGGAAAATTCTCTTTGAGCTTTTCCAAAACAGGAAGCCCCTGTTCATATTCACCAAGGCTGGCCGCATGCATCCAAATCACCTTATCTGAAGGTGAAAATACCTTTTTTACTTTGTCTAAAGATTGTTTTCTCCCTTCAACTCCTTTTTTAGTTTTATCATTAAACCAAGAAAAAACTTTCATTCCGAAGATGAGCAGGCTGATAAATATATTGTATAGGAAAGACATTTAATTATTTTTCAATTTCAATTCGGTCGTTATGGGTAGAGGGACTGGAGATGACAAGAAACTCCACTTCATCATCGGATTCATTGGAAATAAAATGTTCTGATTCAGGCTGAATGGAAATACTTTCTCCTGCCTTTACCGGAAACTTTTTATTATTGATGTAGAGCACGGCTTCACCTTTCAGAATGTAAAAGACCTGCTCTGCTGTTTTATGCAGATGGAGTTTTTCAGCAGTTCCGGCGGGCATTTTTTCCTGTTTTACGGAAAGATTGTGGGAATCATTCAGGACCCAGCTGTCACAGCCATTTCCCCAGATATAATGTTCCGAATTCTGTTTAGATTGTATCATTTGGATATTCCTACAAAAATTAAAACAATGATTAAGCTTCCTATTACTGATAAAATAGCTGTAGATAACGGTACTTTTGGCTTTACATTTTCATCAAAAGCATATCTGAACATATAATCCTGCCCATTCATGAAAATAAGCATGATCAGTGCGAACAACCACCTCAAAAATGTTTCCATAATCAGGAACTGGACATCTTTATTCTGGTCTGTGATTTCTACAGGAAAATTGGCTGTTTCAGGATGCCTTAAGGTATAGGCAAACAGGAAATAGAAAAACGTTCCCAGTAGCGGTGTAAAAAAAGAATAGGCTTTATGGCCAAAATTATCAGCCTTTCCGTCAAAATCGAAATGTACGGGAATTCTTTTAGGAAGTGTTTTGTAATGTTTCAGGGTAAACCACCAGAAAAAAACCACCAATCCGAAATTAAAAATATCAAAAGCTGTGAAAATAATATTCTCCATTCAGACTGTATTTAAGATTAAAGTACATTTTTAATCACTCTCAGCTTATGGGTATGCTTATTCATTTCTTTATTAAAGATCCCCGTAGAATCCAGGATATCGATTCTTACTTTTCCCGAAGCATGAATAATCTTCTGATTCTCAAGCATAATTCCTACGTGAATAATTTTACCTTCAGGGTTTTCAAAGAAAGCTAAATCACCAGGCTGGCTCTCTTCCACAAAACTCAAAGGTTCACCTACTTCTGCCTGCTGATAGGTGTCTCTCGGCAGTTTAATATCATGAATTTTATAGACAAGCTGTGTAAAACCGGAACAGTCTACAGCAAAAAAGCTCTTTCCACCCCATAAATAAGGTACGTTAAGAAATTCCCTGGCAGCTAAAGCTATACTTTCACGAAGGTCATGGCTTCTTCTTGAAGCCACTACAGGAAATTCTACCTCGGAACCCATCGAGAGAAGGGTTTTTCCGTCATTCATCAGCACCGAAGAAAAATCTTCAGTCACTACGGTAACCTTTCTTTTTGCCAGTTCTTCCTCTGTTACAGGTCTCAGCTGTTTGGTATCCATCCATCCTTCATAGTCGTCATAGTGCATTTTTATTCTGGTCCAGTTTTTATTTACTTCCAGGATATCAGCACTTTCTCCAAACAGTATTTCCGTAACAATTTCCGCTTTGTCAGAATTCTCTGCACGAACCGGTGCTACAGTAACATTACAAATTCCTTTATTCATTTTATTAATTTAGAAATTAGGAAATTCAGAGATTTAGAAATTACATGATCTCTAAATTTCTTAATCTTTAATTATTTTTTTAATTATTTTCTTCGCAGGAAGTTTACTCCGTCACGCAAAGGTAAAATAAGATTTTCAAAATCATCGTCTTTTGCGATCAAATCATTGAGTTCTTTGATAACCTGTGTAGATCTCTGTTTCGGATTCTCCTCCAGTACTTTTCCGTACCATAAAACGTTATCAAACATCACTACCGAACCTGTTTTTGTTCTGGGCTTGATCAGTCTGAAATATTCTGCGTAATTTTCTTTATCAGCATCTATAAAGACAAGATCAAAAATCTCATCCGTCTCTCTTAGGAATTCTTTGGCATCCTGAAGCTTAAAATCGATCTGTCCGGCATATTCACTTTCTTCAAAATATTTTTTCGGGAGATAAGCGAGGTCTTTATTCACATCCAGTGTGGTAATTTTCCCATCTTCAGCAAGTCCTGCTGTCAGGCAGAGTGTGGCATATCCTGTAAAAGTTCCTATTTCCAGTACATTTTTCGGCTGGATCATTTGGGAGATAATGGTTAAAAGCCTTCCCTGCTGATAACCTGATATCATATGCGGCTGTGTGGTTTTCTGATAGGTCTCTCTTCTCAGTTTTTTCAGAATTTCAGGTTCCGAGGAAGCATGTGTTTCCAGATACCTGTCCATTTCAGGATTTTTTTCTTCAAAAAAGCTCATACTGCAATTCTTTTATATTATTCAAAAGTACTTAAATATAAAGAAAAAATTATTACTGACCGGCATTTTTTCATCCGTCCCTCCGTAAAAAACCCATTAAAAATACCGTGAAAATACGGATATGTTTGCCTGAAAGATAGTTTTACATTTGCAGAGAACAAGGGGTAAAAACACTAAGGCAAAACAATGAATGCAGGGGAAAAACTAATTAACACAGAGAATCGGAAGACCGCAAGGCCAAATGGCAGTGCGGATTCTTCGTCCAAAAAAACTAAAACAGAAATATCCAATTCATTTTTTCAACGAATTATTTCATTATTGAAAAAAGAAGAATTAATTTGATTAAAAAAAAATCCCGAATGACTTCGGGATTTTTTTATGGGTATGTTTCAATTACTTCTTAGGAGCAATATCCATTAATTTCATGAATTCATCAAGCTTAGGCATAATGATGATTTCCGTTCTTCTGTTTTCCGCTCGTCCAGAAACACTCATATTGGTTGCTTTAGGATTATATTCGGAACGTCCTCCCGCAGTAATTCTTGCCGGATCTACCCCGAACTGCGTCTGAAGAACCTTCGCAACTGCCGTACCTCTCAATGCAGAAAGATCCCAGTTGTCTCTTGGCAGGTTTGGTGAGCTTAAAGGTGCATTATCTGTATTACCTTCAATCAATACAGAATATTTATCATAATCATTAATTACTTTAGCTACTTTTCCTAATACTTCCTGAGCAGCAGGCAGTACGTTGTAATCTCCTGTTTTGTATAACATTTTATCAGAAAGTGAGATCATTACCACTCCTTTCAGCACTTTCACCTGCACATCATCATCCGCAACATTATCAAGAGATCTTTTAAGCTTGTTGGACAATGCCATATTCAGACTGTCATTTTTAGCATTGTTTGAGATCAGCTGTTTGATATATGAATTGGAAGCATTGATCTCACCAACCAGTTTATCAATATTAGCTGAGCTTTTCCCCGTATTTGAAAGACATGCATCCAGAGAGGATTTCAAAGCGTCATGCTGGCTTTTTAAAAGATTATTCTCACCTGACAATGCAGAATTCTGAGACTTCAAATCCTGGATCTCTCTTTGTCTTTCCCCGATATTTTCAATACACTGCTTATAATTGGAGCTTAATGCATCATACTGCTTTTTGCTGACACAAGAGGTCAGTCCCAACGCCATTACAGTTACTCCTAAAATTTTAATAATCTTCATATGTAATCATTTTTAGACGAATCAAAGTTAGGAAAATTGAATTGAATTTTATGGATTATCTTTGCATAAAAGAAATCTTCAACATACCTTTTGGAAAAATTTAGTTTTAAAAATCAGCTTGAAAACCTTGTCCGGAATCCGGAAACTCACAGCTATCTCCTGGCTGTAAGCGGGGGTGCTGATTCCATGGTCCTGGCCTCTCTTTTTAAGGGTTTGGGGCTTAATTTCCAGATTGCTCATATCAACTATAAACTCCGGGGTGAGGATTCATATCTGGATCAAAAAACGGTTCAGGATTTTTGTGAGAAAAATCATATTCGTTTTCACCTGTATGAAGTTTCGGAAAAAGACAATAAACCTGAAAATTCTATCCAGCTTTGGGCAAGGGAAATCCGTTATCGCTTTTTCAGGGAAATTCAGGCACAAGAAAATCTTGAATTTCTTGTTACCGCCCATCATCTGAATGACCAGCTGGAAACTTTTATCATTAATCTTTCCAAAGCTGCCGGCATCAGTGGAATGAGTGGAATTCCGGCAAATAAAAACAATATAATCCGGCCTCTTCTCAACTTTTCAAAAAAAGAAATTTATGAGTATGCTGAGGAAAACAGAATTGATTTCCGGGAAGATCTTTCGAATAAAAAAAGTGATTATCTAAGAAACAAGATCAGAAATGAGATCGTTCCCAGGCTTTTAGAAACGAATGAACATTTCCTGGAAAATTTCAAAAAAAGTTCTTCTTATCTGAATCAAACCAGAGATTTTGCAGAAAAACAGATCGGGGAAATCGAAAATAAACTTACGGTATTTAACCCTGAACACAAAATCTTATCCAAAGAAAAGCTGGGTCAGGAAAGCACTTTTGTACAGTTTGAAATTTTAAAGAAGTACGGATTTGATCAAGAGGAAGAAATTTCGAAGATTTTCACTGCAGAAAACGGAAGCTCTTTTTTTTCAAAAAATTATCACCTCATCATCAACCGGAATGAGCTAATTCTCGTAAATAAGAACAAGGAGAAGGACACAAAAGATGAAATCCTTTTGATTGAAAGTTTTGATTTCTCAGGAGACCTGATGAGCATCTGCCTTGAAGACACAATTGAAAATATTGACGGAATCAATAACAGTTTTGAGTGGAATTTTAATGCTGCAAAACTTCAGTTTCCATTGCGTTTAAGAAAACAACAGGATGGCGATGAATTCTACCCGGCCGGTTTTTCAGGCAAAAAGAAAGTTTCTAAGTTTTTTAGGGACGAAAAATTATCTATTTTAGCGAGGCCAAAAATTTGGATACTGTGTGACAGCAACAATTCCGTACTTGGAATTGTACCCCTCAGACAGGACAGACGATATGCAAGTGATGAGAAAGCGGAAAGTATTCTCAAAATTTTTAATGAAAAGAAAAATGAAATTTAGAAACTGGTTTTTAGTAGTGCTGCTTTTTTTAGCGGCAGGAATTAATGCACAGATCAAAAACCCTGTAAAGTTCAAGTTCACTGTGAACGACTTAGGGAACAACCAATACGAAGCAGTTTTAAATGCTACAATGGAAAGCGGCTGGCATATTTATTCCAAAGATCTTCCTGAAGACACGGGAATTCCTACTGAATATAAAGTTTCAGGGAAAAACATTGAACTGATCGGAAAGTTTACTGAAGTCGGCAAAAAGCACGAGGAATTTTCAGAAGCTTTTGGAGGGACGATTGTTTTTTACTCCAATTCAGCCGGTTTCAAGCAGAAATTTAAATTAAAAGATCCCACAAAACCTGCAGACGTTACTTCTGAGATTACTTATCAGACTTGTGACGACAGGGTTTGTCTGGCACCGAATACTTTAGAATTCAATCAGAAAGTAACACCAAAAGGAGCTACCGAAGAAACGGTGGAGGAAAAAACTGAAGCTACAAAAGATTCGGTAAAAGCCATAGAAACAGTTGCTGCAGCTCCTGTAAAAGGAGAAGTAACAGTAGCAGAAGCTTCAAAACTGGACCCAAAACAGTTAAAAATAGCAACAATTGATTTCCAGAAACCTTTGACGGATTGCGGAACTGCTGTGGAACAGGTTGGTGAAAATTACTGGACCTATTTGTTCTTAGGATTTGTAGGTGGCTTAATAGCCTTATTGACACCATGTGTTTTCCCTATGATCCCGCTGACGGTTTCTTTCTTTACGAAAGGGAATAAGAATAAGGCAAAAGGGAAAAGAGATGCCCTGATTTACGGATTTTTCATTCTTCTTATCTTTGTTCTTCTGAGCCTTCCTTTCCATCTGATCGACGGAATTGCCGGGAATATCTTCAATGAAATATCTACAAGCGTATGGCTGAATATTGCCTTCTTTATCATATTCATCTTCTTCGCAGGAAGTTTCTTCGGATATTATGATATCACGCTTCCGAGCTCAATTGCCAATAAATCTTCGAAAGCAGAAGAAGCAGGAGGAATCATCGGTATTTTCTTTATGGCACTCACACTGGTTATCGTTTCTTTCTCATGTACCGGACCTATTCTGGGAAGCTTACTGGGAAGTGCAGTGACAGGATCTACCAACGTTCCTATGCTGCTTACCTTTGCACTGGCAGGATTCGGACTGGCATGGGCCATCGTTTTTGGATTGCTGGCTTTATTCCCGCAGGCTTTACAGAGTCTTCCAAAATCAGGAGGATGGATGAATACCGTGAAAGTAGTTCTTGGTTTTGTAGAATTGGCTTTGGCTTTAAAATTCCTATCCAAGGCAGATTTGGTTTCCAAAACATTCTTATTAAAAAGAGAGCTTTTCATTGCCATCTGGATCGTAATTGCATTGGGACTGGCCCTTTATTTATTCGGGATCATAAGATTTCCGCACGATGATAAAAAACCGAAAATTTCCATTACAAGAAAGATATTGGGTGCTTTAGGAATAGGTTTTGTGATCTATCTGATCCAGGGATTAATTCCGGCGGAACGTCCAAAACTACAGCTGTTAAGCGGAATTCTGCCTCCATTGAATGTAAGTTATCTTCATGACGAAAAAGACGGCATTCTGGGAATGCACCCAGAGCATGATTTCTTTAATGCTATTGAACTGGCTAAAAAGGAAAACAAACCAATCCTGATCGACTTCACCGGTTATGGCTGTGAAAACTGCCGAAAAATGGAGGAATTCGTTTGGAGCGAACCGGATATCCTTCCTATTTTACAAAATGATGTTGTACTAGCTTCTCTGTATGTAGATGATAAGGAAGAGCTTCCTGAAGATCAGAAAACAAAAATTGATCTTGGAGACGGACAAATCAAAAAAGTAAAAACGATCGGTGACCGATGGAGCTTATTCCAGCAGGTGAATTTCAACAACAATTCCCAGCCGCATTATGTTCTGATAACACCGGACGGAAAAGTGATCAACACTCCGGTATCAGGATATATGCCGAAAGAGGATTTCAAAAAATTCTTAGAATGCGGGGTTAATTATTACAAAACGACGAAGTAATATTTATCTAAACATAACAAAAGCCTTATCAAAAAATTGATAAGGCTTTTTTGTATACAATACTTAGCAATCATTATCTTAAAAAATCACAAATCATTATCAAGATAAAACACTTCAAGCTTTTTCTATATCAAATAACCTGTAAATTTTAAATTTTATTGCTATTTATTAATTTTAGGTATAAACTTTGTATAGATTCCTCCAAATAAGTATCAACACTTTACTTTTTCACCAAAACCGTTTAACATTTAAAAATATTAATTATGGCTGAAGTAATTGCACAAGAAAAGCAGGGAGGAAGCAAACAAAGAAAAAAATTAATCCGGGTGGATATGACTCCGATGGTAGACTTAGGATTTCTATTGATCACCTTCTTTATGTTTACCACCAATTTTACAAAACCCAATGTAATGGATCTGGGACTTCCGGCGAAAGATCCCAATCCAAATCCAATAAACATTCCTCATATTGGAGATAAAAACCAGGTTACCTTTATTCTCGGGAAAAACAACAGGGTATTTTATCACCAAAGCAATGACAAGGATCTGAATACAGCAAACCTGAAAGAAACCGATTTCAGCGGGGTAAAAATTTCCAAGATCATTTCTGAAGCTTATAAAAACGCTCCGGTGCCTGAAAACTTTACAGTCATTGTAAAACCCACCGATGAAGCCAACTATAAAAACTTCGTAGATATTCTGGATAATATCGCGATTTCTAAAAAAGAAAGATACGGTATTACAGATATAAAACCATGGGAGAAGAAAATTTATACCGAATTAACCCAATAGAATAGAAGAGCATTTTTATAATGCTCTTTTTATTTAAATTTGAAGAAACAACTAAGATTATGCTGAACTTTGAAAGAAAAGGAAATGGAAAAGAGATTCTGGTACTGCTTCACGGCTTTATGGAAAACCTTTCTATATGGAGTGATATGGAGCCGCATCTTTCCAGAGGTTTTTCACTGTTGAAAATAGATCTGCCGGGCCATGGACAATCTGATATCCTGGCCGAAGTTCACACTATGGAGCTGATGGCTGATGAAGTGAAAAAAGTTTTGGATCATGAGAAGCTGGATAAAGTACATCTTCTGGGACATTCCATGGGAGGATATACTTCACTGGCTTTTGCCGAAAAATATCCTGAGACTCTTAAAAGCCTGACCTTATTCTTTTCCACTTATTTTCCTGACGATGAAGAAAAAAAACAGCAGCGGATTAAAAGCTACAGAATCATAAAAGATGCTTTTGCCCATTATGCACGGGCCGGAATTCCGAATCTTTTCAATCCCAATGAAAGAGATATCCTGGAAGGCAAAATTGAAACCGCGCTCGAAACTGCGCTTTCTACCAACAATATAGGAGCCCTTGCCTGTGTAAAAGGCATGGTGGAAAGAACGGACAAAAAAAGTGTCATGGAAAACCTGGAAGCAAAAATACTGGTATTGGCAGGAAAACACGACAACGCTGTGAAAACAGATACGATGATCAGGCATCTTCCGGACAGAACCAATATTAAATCCTATATCCTGGACTGCGGACACAACGGGCACTGGGAAAAACCCGGTATCTGCGCAGAAATTATCAATACGGAACTTCTTCATAACCTTCCCAAAAAATTAGTCCTGTAAATAGTCCTGCAATGATTGCCTTAACCGGTTTATATTCAAATTTCTTGTATCTTAGTAAGGAATAATTATTTTCAATGGGTTTATTCTCCTTCAAAAAAAAGAAACCGCCGGTCATCGGCCTTACGCTTTCCGGTGGAGGAATGCGTGGAATTGCCCATATCGCAGTACTGAAAGCGCTGGAAGAATATAATCTGAAGCCACAAATCATTTCAGGAACCAGTGCCGGATCTATTGTGGGAGCATTTTATTCCTTTGGAAAGTCACCGGATGAGATGATGGATATTGTAAAACATACGACATTCTTTTCAAGGTCTTACCTGAAACTTTCTAAAAACGGTATTTTCAGCTCAAGTTTCATCTTAAAACTTTTTTATGATCATTTTCCTGAAAATGATTTTAAAATCTTAAAAATCCCTGTTTACGTTACTGCTACGGAAATGACCCACGGAATTGTGGATTTCTTTTCGGAAGGTGAGCTTTTCGGACCGCTCCTGGCCTCATCAAGCGTCCCATTCATTTTGCCTCCCGTAAGAATAGGAGAAAAAATATATGTTGACGGAGGTGTTTTAGACAATCTTCCTATAGAACCTATTATTGACAAATGTGATTTTTTAATTGCCTCCCATGTCAATTCAATAAGCTACGATGCATTAAAGAAAATGAGCCTTATGAAGGAATTTGACAGGATCCTCCACTTAGCGATTGCAAAATCGGTCTACTCCAAGGCAAAATCCTGTGACATTTTCTTAGACCCTCCTAAAATGACGAAATTCAGCTTATTCAGTAAGAAAAACCTCGATGTTATGTTTCAGGAAGTTTACGAGTATACCTGTGAAGAACTCGAAGCAAGGGATATACTAAAGGTTTGAGTATATAAGAGTATAGGAGTTTTAGGGTTTGAGCGTAGCAGAGTTTACTTACTGAATCAATGCTGTATACTAATTTGCTTACATTTCCTCCTGCTCCAGTCTTTTCTTAAATGTTTCAATGGTATCCGGGAGAGATTCATTAGATTTTCCACCTGCTGCATTGATGTGTCCGCCGCCACTGAAATATTTTCTGGAAAACTGATTCACATCCACATCATCCTTACTTCTGAAAGAGATCTTGATAAAATCATCATACAGGTCTTCCATAAAGAAAGCTGCCATTTTTACTCCTGCAATGCTCAGTCCATAGTTTACAAAACCTTCCGTATCTCCTTTCTGGAAACCAAATTCCTTCAACTCGTTTCTTGTAAGGGAAAGCACTGCTACTTTGCCATCATTCACCACTTCTATTCTTCCCAGCACAAGAGCAAGCAGATGAAGACGGGAAACGGTGTTGGTATCCCATGTATTTGAAGTTATTATGGACGGATCAGCTCCTTTTTCTATCAGATTGGCAATAATCCTGTGTGTCGTTGCGCTTGTGGAACGGAAACGGAAACCGCCTGTATCTGTCATGATCCCAGTGTAAAGGCATTCTGCAATATCCTGGTTGACCAGCTTTTCATCTTCCATTGCTTCAATAAAATGATAAATCATCTGTGAAGTAGCAGGAATTACTGTATCGGAATACACAAAATCAAAGTTTTCCGGTTGCTGGTGATGATCGATGAGGATCTTCTTAGCCTTGGATTTAATCAGCCATTCGCCCAGCAGTCCTATTCTTGAAGGAGAATTAAAGTCAAGACAGAAAATAACGTCTGCACCACTGATCAGATCAAATGCATACTTCCTTTTATATTCCCCGATAACCACCTTTTTAGATTCCGGCATCCATTTCAGAAATTTCGGAAAATCATTGGGAACAATTACTTCAGCCGGAATTCCTTTAGCCCCAAGATAATGCTTTAACCCCAGACTGGATCCTATGGCATCGCCATCCGGGTTATAGTGGGTAAGAATAATTATTTTGTTTTCAGGCGTAAGTAATGTACTGATATCTAAAAGTTCTGCTGGTGTAAACATCGTGTGTTTATTTTTCTTTAAATTTGAGTTTTCAAAGATAGAGCTTTTAAATAAATCATCTCAATATTATTTCTTTGCACGAAATTTCGTTTCTTAGCGATGTTTGTCAATATTGGAATAAAAAACATTTCAAATAATTTCTAAAAAAAGATGAGTAAAATTTGTAACTTTTAAAAATTTCTATATCTTTGCAACCTGAAAATTAATAGATTAATTACGATTTAAATATATAGTAATGAGTAAAAGAACATTCCAGCCATCAGAAAGAAAGAAAAGAAACAAACACGGTTTCAGAGAAAGAATGTCTACGCCAAATGGAAGAAGAGTTTTGGCAGCAAGAAGAGCTAAAGGCAGAAAGAGTTTAACTGTTAGTGCAGCCCGCGCTAAGAGATAATATCTCGAATTATCATATACAGATCATGCTTGAAAAGAAGTTTTTCAGGCATTTTTTGTTGTTAAAATTTCCTAAAGTTTAGGGTTTTTAAGCTTCTTTTTTCTATTTTTAAGATCTGAAAAAATATTTTAGAAATAGCACCATAAAATTGAATTATGCCGCATACACATATCTCCGGAGATAATATTATAAGCTTACAGCACGCAAAAATTGCGCAAAAAAACTTCACTGTTCTTTCTGATGTAAATCTTAACATCAAAAAAGGCAGATTCTGTTACCTTATCGGAAAAACAGGTTCCGGAAAAAGCTCACTTCTTAAAACGCTTTACGGACACATTCCTTTAGCATCAGGGCATGGAGCTGTGGTAGGTTTTGAACTTGCCAAACTGAAGCCATCAGACATTCCTAACCTGAGAAGAAAACTAGGAATTGTCTTCCAGGATTTCCAGCTTCTTTCTGACAGAACGGTTGAGAAAAACCTAAAATTCGTTCTTGAAGCAACAGGATGGAGCGATAAAATAAAAATGGAAGACCGCATCAACGAAGTTTTGGGAAGTGTAAACATGAAAAGCAAGAAGCACAAAATGCCGCATGAACTTTCAGGGGGAGAGCAGCAACGTATTGCTATTGCAAGAGCTCTGCTGAATCATCCGGATCTTATCTTAGCAGATGAGCCTACAGGAAATCTTGATCCGGAAACATCCAATGAAATCATGACACTTCTGAAGCAGGTAGCCCTTGAAAACGGAGCTGCTGTAGTTATGGCAACCCATGATTACCATATGATCCAGAATTTCCCTGGAGAAGCGATCAGATGTGAAGACGGAAAAGTTTCTGTACTGGATACTGCAGAACTATTTGAGTAAATTAAGTTATAAAAATAGAGATCGAAAGATTGCTGATCTGGATTATCTAACTTCTAATCTCCAGCTTCTAACTTCTATTTTTAAAGACATGAAACTCCTTCGTGAGTTCAAGATATTGGTCCGAGTATTGTCTCGGACTTTTTTCTATGACAAAATCAGATTCCTCGATCACCTTCTCTGCAAATGAAAATTCAAGAACTAATCTTTTCGTTTTTGAATTTTCAATCCCTTTAATAGCAACTTTCCGTTTTAAGAACAGTTGATTTTCAGCTGCTACCTCAATAAAAATGTTGCCGGACTCAACAGGAATGATAACCGATAAAACACCGTGATCAGACAGAAGTTTTGCAGAAGCAGAAACAAGCTGCTGGAAATTCAGCTCTACAGTCTGACGCGCTATTTTATCTTTGTCAGATCCGGATTCTTCGAAGTAAGGAGGATTTGAAACAATAAGATCAAATTTATTTTCTGTTTCAAAGGTTTTAAGATCCTGATGGATATTCTTCAGCCTTGAATGAAAAGGAGAATGTTCAAAATTCGTTTTAGTCAGCAAAGCTGCGTCTGCATTGATATCGAGTCCAAGAAAAGAGGCATGATCATTTCTCTGGGCAAGCATTAAAGAAATCAGGCCGGTTCCGGTTCCCACCTCCAATACTTCCAAAGCATTCTCCACATCAGCCAAAATCCCCAGCAAAACCCCGTCTGTTCCGACACGGAAGACTTCTTTTGACTGTTGAATTTCAAAATATTTAAATTTAAAAGGCCTCACTATAAGTTCGTAGGTAGTGTAATGGTAAAGGTAGATCCTTTTCCTACTTCTGATTTCACCGCAATCTCCCCTTTGTAGTCTTCGATCATTTTTCTTACCATAGAAAGCCCAAGCCCCATCCCGCTGTTTTTAGAAGTAAAATTAGGCTCAAATATTCTTTCATACATATTTTCAGGAATTCCGATTCCGTTATCCTGCACGGAAATCATGACCCTTCTCTGATGCTGTTCCACATCTACATTAATGATCAGTTTACGTTCATCGCTTTGGGCCTGTTTTGCATTGGTGACAAGATTGGTAATGATCCTGGAAAGGTAAATCCTGTCCATATTGATCATAATATTCCCTTTATTGGAGTGCATAAAAATACTGTCATCATTGAAAACACGCAGAATATCTTCTACTTCGGTATTAAGATTGATGACCTCGTTATTTTTTTCAGGAAGTTTTGCAAATTCTGAGAAAGCTGAGGCCACCGTAGCAATCAGATCGATTTGATCTACCATGGTTTTACTCATCTGCTTTACTCTTTCTCTAATGTTCGGATCTTCAGGATCAAATTTTCTCTCAAAATTCTGAATGGTAAGCTTCATTGGGGTAAGAGGGTTTTTCACCTCATGCGCAACCTGTTTGGCCATTTCTCTCCAGGCTTCTTCAGAGGCCTTGAAACGCAACCTTTCTTTCTGGTCCTGAATCTGCAGGATCATTCTGTTGTAAGCTCTTGCCAAGGCATTAAGCTCATCGTTTTTATAGTACCTGATAGGCCGCATTTCATTTTCAAATAATGTAATACGGGTGATCATATCAGAAAATTTAGTGATATTTTTTGCCAGGCTGTTAGATGTTACCCAGCTTATCCAGATACTGAACAGGATCAGGAAAATATCCACCAATAAGATATATTTTACGTATTGATGAAGAACATCAAGATAAGCAGATTCGTTGTGATACAAAGGAATGTATACAATCCCTATAGGTTCGAGCTCATTATTTTTTAACAGGAGATAAGACGAAGTACGCCCTGCATCTTTTGTTTTATCATAGCCCTTAATGTCAACTCTGGAATCGGTGGCCAGGATTTTATTGACAATATTAAGCGGGATGGTTTTCTGGTCAATAAGACTTTCATCTTTATTGGAGAGAAGATAACTTCCCTTCAGATCATAGATCACAATATCGTGCTGATTGATATCTGCTATTTCAAAAATCTTATTTCCCAGGACCTGTGGCAGATCTTCTGTTTCCACAAGGGTACGGCTGACTGCATAGTCCAGATATCTCATCACCGCATTGGTCTTCTCCTGCATATCAATATTACTCTGCTGCAGGGAATTATTCCTCAATACAAAATAGGGAACCAGTGATGTAGCAACAACACTTAAAAAACATACGAGTAAGAATCCGAAAAACACCCGGTTCCTTAAGCTGTATCCTCTGTATTTACTTACTGGCATCCTACTTTTTAATTAACCTAGCAATATACTTACCAATAATGTCAAATTCTAAATTAACTTTATCTCCGATTTTCAAATACTGCATATTGGTAAACTCCCAGGTATATGGAATAATCGCTACGGAAAACTGTGTATCTTCACTTTTTGCTACCGTAAGGCTTATCCCGTTCACCGTAATAGAACCCTGCGGAACCGTTACAAAACTACCGTCATCTTCATATTTAATGGTAATGAAATAGCTCCCGTCTTTATTTTCAATTCCTGCAACTTCACCTGTTTTGTCAACGTGTCCCTGCACAATATGCCCATCTAACCTTCCATCCATCTTCATGCACCGCTCCAGATTTACCACGGTACCTACATTCCATTTTCCGAGATTGGTTTTTTCCAGTGTTTCGTTGATTGCCGTTACCACATATTGATCATCTTTAATTTCAACAACTGTAAGGCAGCACCCGTTATGGGCAAGGCTTTGGTCTATTTTCAGTTCGCCTGTAAAAGGGCATGATAATGTAAAATCTATGTTACTTCCTTTTTCTTCAATCTTTTCAATAACGCCAACTGCTTCAATAATTCCTGTGAACATATTATTTTTTGCTAAATTTGTAAATTATAATCTTCAAAGATAATCAAAATGAGCCCAAAAAACCATAAAGTACGAGTAGGAATTTCAATCGGTGATTTTAACGGCATCGGTCCGGAGATCATCATGAAGTCCCTGAGTGACAAAACCATTACGGATTTTTTCACGCCGGTGATTTTTGGCTCGGGAAAGTTATTTACCTTCCAGAAAAATATTTTCAAGCTGAATCTGAATTTCAACTACATCAATGAAGCATCGCAGGCTCAGGCAGGAAAACTGAATATGGTGAACCTCACCAAGGACAATGTGAATGTTGAATTGGGTGTTCCTACAGAAGAATCTACCAAAATGGCTATTGATTCTCTGGAACAGGCTACCGAAGCCTTAATGAAAGGAGAAATTGACGTTCTTGTTACGGCTCCTATCAATAAGGATGAAATGGTAAAAATGGGTTTTAAACACGCAGGACACACAGGATATTTTGAGGAAAAATTCAGTAAAAAAGGACTGATGTTCCTCATTACAGAAGATCTGAAAGTAGCTGTCTCCACCCATCATATCCCGATTGTGAGCGTTGCAGAAAATATTTCAAAAGAAAAAATAAAAAAACAGATCAGAGCCCTGAACCAGACACTCATAGAAGATTTCTGCATACAGAAACCGAAAATTGCAGTACTGGGACTGAACCCTCATGCAGGAGACGGAGGCCTGATCGGAAAAGAAGAGGTCGAGATCATAGAGCCGGCGATAAAAGAACTTTCCGATAATGGAATATTAGCGTTTGGACCTTATCCCGCAGACAGCTTTTTCCAGCCAAATAAATATAAAAGTTTTGATGCTGTTTTAGCCATGTACCACGACCAGGGACTGGCCCCGTTCAAAACATTAGCCTATGAGGAGGGTGTGAATTATACAGCAGGACTTCCGTTTATCAGGACTTCACCGGACCACGGAGTTGCCTATGATATTGCCGGAAAAAACATTGCAGATGAGCAGAGCTTTACGGAAGCGATCTTCACTGCTATTAAAATTTTCAAGAACAGAAGTGAATATAACGACCTGATGAGCAACCGTATGCAGCCGAGAAAAATGGTTGTTGATAACGGGGTAGATGAGGATCTTCCTGATGAAAACGAAGGATAAATTGTTAAAACAAATTTTAAATTAATTTGTTATGGATTTTATTTGTTATTATAAAAAAATTGCATATTTTTGCACACTCATTTTATGGACAAGTTAAGAAACTATGACGTAAGCTTTTCCGGACTTAAAAACGGGAAGCACGTGTTCAAATTTGAGATAGATAAAACGTTCTTTCAATTATTTGACACTGAACAGGAATTTACAAATCCTAAAATAGTAGCTGATGTCTTTCTTGAAAAGCATACTACATTTTTAGAATTTGAGATCAGAGTACATGGAACAGTAGAGCTTATTTGTGATATCACAAATGATGAATTCGACTACCCTATTGAAAACGAGATCGGAATTTTAGTACATTTTGGTGAAGAATATGATGACAGCAATGAAGACGTCATTACCATCCCAGCCTCAGATCACGCTTTCAATGTAGCACAGCTGATCTATGAAAATGTACAGCTTTCTATACCGATGAAAAAAATTTCACCGAATGTGAGCGATGAAGATCTGGAAATTCTGAACAGGTTCAGTCCAAAAGATATTGAGGAACCCGAAGAGGAAGATCATGGAAGCGACCCCAGATGGGACGCTTTGAGAAAGTTAAAAGACAATAATTAAATAAAATAATTTAAATATGATGAGATGATGAATCTCATCGCTCATCAATTAAAAAAGTTATTCAAAATGGCACATCCTAAGAGAAGACAGTCGTCCACAAGAAGAGATAAGAGAAGAACTCATTATAAAGCAGTAGTTCCTCAATTAGCGAAAGATGCAACAACTGGTGAACTTCACCTTTACCACAGAGCTCACTGGCATGAAGGAAAACTTTACTACAGAGGTAAAGTAGTATTGGAAAAAGAAGTAGCAACTACAGAAGAAAACTAAGAGTCGCTTTTCACTGAAAAAGCCTCATTTTAATACAAAAACCGCCCAATTTTGATAAAATTAGGCGGTTTTTTGTTGTTTTTTGTGTTTTTTTGGTATCTTTGGGACAAAATCAAATATCAAATTTATGGACATTAAAGACATACAAAATCTTATCAAGTTTGTATCTAAAGCTGAAGTTTCAGAAGTAAAATACAAAACTAAAGATTTCGAAATCACTATTAAAACTCCATTAGCTGGTAGCGATGCGGTTTATGCACAACCTGCAGTTTACCATACAGCTCCTCAGGCTGCAGCGGCTCCTGCTCCTGTAGCAGCTCCGGCAGCGGCTCCTGCTGAAAAAGCAGAAGTGGCATCTGATGACAGCAAATATGTGGCTATCAAATCTCCTATGATCGGTACTTTCTACAGAAAACCTTCACCGGATAAAGATGTATTTGTCAATGTTGGTGACGAAGTTTCTGCAGGAAAAGTAGTTTGCGTAATCGAAGCAATGAAGTTATTCAACCAGATCGATTCTGAGATCAGCGGAAAAATCGTGAAAATCCTGGTAGACGATGCTACTCCGGTAGAATATGACCAGCCTTTATTCTTAGTAGATCCATCTTAATTTAGAAGTTAGATGTTAGACATTAGATGTTAGACTTAATTCTGCATTCAAAATAACATTATCTAATTTTCAAATTATCTAATTTTCAAATTGAAGAAGATGTTCAAAAAAATATTAATAGCCAATCGTGGCGAAATTGCAATGCGTATTTTACGTACATGCAAAGAAATGGGGATCAAAACCGTTGCAGTATACTCTACTGCTGACAAAGACAGTCTTCACGTAAGATTCGCTGATGAAGCGGTTTGTATAGGTCCTGCTATGAGTAAGGACTCTTACCTTAAAATCCCTAACATTATTGCTGCAGCAGAAATTACTAATGCTGACGCCATTCACCCAGGTTACGGATTCCTGTCTGAAAATGCCAATTTCTCCAGAATCTGCCAGAAAAACAACATCAAGTTTATTGGTGCTTCTCCTGAACAGATTGAAAGAATGGGTGACAAAGCCAATGCCAAAGCAACGATGAAAGCAGCAGGAGTACCATGTGTACCTGGTTCTGACGGATTAATTGAATCTTACGAGCATGCTGTAAAAGTGGCTGAAGAAACAGGATATCCTGTGATGATCAAGGCTACTGCAGGTGGTGGTGGAAAAGGAATGAGAGCCGTATGGAAAGCTGAAGACCTTAAAGATCACTGGGAATCTGCCATTCAGGAAGCTGTAGCAGCCTTTGGAAACGGAGGAATGTATATGGAAAAACTGATTGAAGAGCCAAGACACATTGAAATCCAGGTAGCCGGTGATCAGTACGGAAAGGCATGTCACCTTTCTGAAAGAGACTGCTCTGTACAGAGAAGAAATCAGAAACTGACCGAAGAAACTCCTTCTCCGTTCATGACAGACGAACTTCGTGAGAAAATGGGTGAAGCTGCTGTAAAAGCGGCAGAATTCATTGGATATGAGGGAGTTGGAACTATTGAATTCCTTGTAGACAAGCACAGAAACTTCTATTTCATGGAGATGAATACAAGAATCCAGGTAGAGCATCCTATCACTGAGCAGGTAATTGATTATGACCTGATCAGGGAGCAGATCCTTCTTGCTGCAGGAACGCCTATTTCAGGAATCAATTACTACCCGAAATTACACTCAATTGAGTGCAGAATCAATGCTGAAGATCCTTATGCAGACTTCAGACCTTCTCCGGGAAAAATCACAGGCTTAAATATTCCTGGAGGACACGGAATCAGGGTAGATACTCACGTATATTCAGGATACACAATTCCTTCCAACTATGACTCAATGATCGCAAAGCTTATCACTACGGCTCAGACCCGTGAGGAAGCTATCGCTAAAATGAAGCGTGCCCTGGAAGAATTCTATATTGAAGGAGTAAAAACAACTATTCCGTTCCACAGACAGCTGATGGATAATGAAGATTATCTGTCCGGAAACTATACGACAAAATTCATGGAAGATTTTGTAATGGACAGAAAATATGATAATCACTAAGATTATTGATATATAAATTTTTAACTGCCTCATTTTTGAGGCAGTTTTTTTATATCTGATTTTGCAAACCTCATTTTTTTGAAAAAATATTGATCTGCATTTCAAAAACCCTTTCAACCCTTCTGCTTATTGAAAATTAATAAGCCGCTGATTACCAATAAACAAATTTACCTAACAGTTGTTAGTCGAAGAATTACGACACTTTTTAAGATTCTTTCAAAATTTTTTTCCTGATAATATAATTACTTCTAAATTTGGTGACATAAGATATCCAATCACACAATATTAACATTTAAAATTTATTAATCATGGCAGAAAGAAATTCAAGAGGAATTCTAAAATTCAACGGCGGTGAAGGACAGAAGTTATTAAAACTTAACTACAGTGTATCCCGTTCTACAGACGTATCAGGAAGAGTGGCATCAGATCCTTCTAATGCACTTATCAAAATTACAGTGGAGGCTACAGAAAAATCAGATATTCTGGAAAGTCTTCTTAACGGAAAATACAAGCCTACAACTGGAGAGGTTACATTCAACAAGTCTCACGAAGAAGGAACACTGACTACTTTGAAATGGGAAAACGGATATGTAATCCAGCACGAAGTAGATTTTGACGCGGTAGATGAAAACAGTATGTATATCAGCTTCGTAGTAAGTGCTGAGCATATTGATCTGGGTAATTCTTCTTACAGAGCAGAATGGCCTACTTCTTAAGAATATAATTTCTACATCAAAAAAACATCAGACAGAATGGTAACCTAAATAAGGGATACTGTTCTGTCTTTTTTTGCTGCTTCTCTTCTTACACAGGATTTGGAGCAGGTGATTTAAAAGCAGAATTTTGTTAGTCCGGAATGTCTCTGTAAAAAGATTGCAATATGTATAATAGTGGAAGTATGATAAAAGCAGCATTCTAAAAATAATGCAAATCATTCCTGAAAGATATAAAACCTACACGACCTGAACAGAAAAAGAAATATTCTCTGAAACAGCACAGAATAGTCTTAAAATACACTTTAAATCCTCAGGTATACTGTATTGCGTTTTTGTTGATGCATCTCATTAATAATGCTTAAATTTGTCGAAAACCGAAACATATGTCAACAGCAGCAACAGCAAAAAACTCACAGTATTTTATTGACCTTGAAGACAAGCATGGAGCCCATAACTATCACCCTCTTCCAGTGGTTCTTGACCGTGGCGAAGGTGTTTTTGTATGGGACGTGGAAGGCAAGAAATATTATGATTTTCTTTCGGCATATTCTGCTGTGAACCAAGGACATTCCCACCCTAAAATTGTAGCAGCTTTAGTAGATCAGGCTCAGAAACTGGCTCTGACATCAAGAGCATTTTATAATTCAAAATTAGGCGAGTATGAGCAAAAAATCACTTCCCTTTTCGGATTTGATAAGGTGCTTCCTATGAATTCCGGGGCTGAAGCTGTAGAAACTGCCGTAAAATTAGCCAGAAAATGGAGCTATGAAGTAAAAGGAATTTCAGAAAATGCAGCCAAGATCATTGTATGCGAAAATAATTTCCACGGAAGAACAACTACAATTGTTTCTTTCTCCAATGATCCTGATGCCAACCAGAACTATGGACCTTTCACACCAGGATTCATAAAAATCCCTTATAATGATACTGCAGCATTAGAAGAAGTACTGAACAGGGAAGCAGGAAATATCGCTGCATTTTTAGTGGAACCTATCCAGGGTGAAGCCGGTGTCTATGTTCCGGATGAAGGTTTCCTGAAAAACGCTTCTGAATTATGTAAAAAACATAATGTACTGTTCATTGCAGATGAAGTACAGACCGGTATCGCAAGAACAGGACAGCTGATTGCCTGCCACCATGAAAATGTACAGCCTGATATCCTTATCTTAGGAAAAGCCCTTTCCGGAGGAATGTATCCTGTTTCTGCAGTATTGGCCAATGAGAGCATCATGAATGTTATCAAACCGGGACAGCATGGTTCCACATTCGGAGGAAATCCTATCGCATGTGCCGTGGCCGTAGCAGCACTGGATGTGGTTGCCGATGAGAAACTTTCCGAAAGAGCGGAACAGCTGGGGCAACTTTTCAGAACCGAGATTGAAAAGATCATCGAAAAAAACAGTCTTATCACCAAAGTAAGAGGAAAAGGCCTTTTGAATGCCATTTTAATTAATGATACTCCGGACAGCTCCACTGCATGGAACCTTTGTCTCCAGTTAAAGGAAAATGGACTTCTGGCCAAACCTACCCACGGAAATATCATCAGACTGGCACCACCTTTGGTTATTACAGAAGAGCAGCTTTTAGACTGCGTAAAAATCATTGAAAAAACTATTACAGAATTTCATTAATGAAGTTATCAGTCTGTTATATTGTTTTAAATGGGGAAAGAGTCATTGAAAAAAGTATCAGCAGCGTCTACGAGATCGCTGATGAGATAATAGTCGTTGATTCTTTTTCCACAGACAAAACTGAGGAAATCTGTACCGGGTTTCCGAAGGTAAAATTTATCAGAAAAAAATTCTATGGCTTCGGCTGTCAGAAAAACTATACCCTGTCCGAAGCTTCCGGAGAATGGATCCTGTTTTTGGATTCCGATGAAGTTCCGGATGAAACGGCTGTAAATGCTATTAAAGAAATTTTGACAAATTCCAATCCTTCCTATAACGTCTATGAGATTCATTTCAACAACATTCTGCTGAAGAAAACCATACAATATGGCGGCTGGGGTAATGTGTGGAGAGAAAGATTCTTTAAAAAAGGACACGGAAAATATTCTGATGATCTGGTGCATGAATGCTTTATTACACAGGATAAAAAGGGAAAACTCCCCGGAAATATCAATCACTACACGTATAAAAGCATTGCCCATCATATTGAAAAAATCAATAATTACACACAGCTGATGGCTGAAAAAAAAGTGTTGAACGGAAAATCAGTATCCCTTTTTAAAATCATATTTTCCCCATTTTATGACTTTATGAAAACCTATTTTTTTAAGCTGGGCTTTCTGGATGGTGTTGCCGGATTTTATATCTCGATCACCGGTGCATTTTACACCTTTCTTAAGTACATAAAAATTAACGAGATCCATAAATTCAAATAATTTCTTCGGATTAATAAAAAACAGCCGGCTCAATTGTATTGCAGCCGGCTGTTCTTTTGGTATACTTTGGTTATAAATAGCCGGATATTCCCTATTTATCCACTTACTATGTTTATCTGATATTTCTTGCTTAATTTTATGTTTAATTATCCGGCAGTTTAAATTTTATTTTAATGTATTTTTAAGCTAATGCGTTCAATATTTAATTAATTTTAAATTTTGGTAACAGATATCTGTTTTTGTAGACTTATACATTATTCAGTTAGTCAGTTAATAAACAATAGAATTATATAACCCGTAAAATAATTTTATAACATCATCACAAAAAGACATACGGTTTATAGACAATAGCCATGCTCAGATTTATCAAAAGAACATTCGGATTCTCAGGAACAGAAAGTGTTCGCATTCTTATGTATCATAAAGTTCTTCCGGAGAAAAAAATTTCCGGCAAAGATTTGCTGACCGTTTCAGCAGAAGATCTGGAAAAGCAGTTTAAGTACATTAAAAATAATTATAACACTTTATTTTTTAATGACCTGAAGGCTAACAGTCAGCTGAAACACAAGCTCATTCTCACTTTTGATGATGGCTACCTCAACAATCTTCAATATCTGGTTCCTCTGCTGGAAAAATACTGCTTGAAAGCTACCATCTTCATTCCAACCAAACTTATCCAGGAAAGTGAAACGGATGAAAACCGTCAGCTCATGACATTTGATGAGATCAGGTCCCTGAATCCCGGAATCGTTGAAATTGCACTTCACAGCCACTCCCATAAGAACTTTTCTGAGATCTCACTACAGGAAGCAGCGGATGATATTCATGAAAACATCCGTACCCTGGAGGAAAAAGCAATCCCTTTTACCAAGGTACTCGCCTACCCTTACGGGAAATTTCCTAAGAAAGGAGCACAAAAAAAAGAATTTTTCTCCATACTCGAAAAGGCAGGAATTATTTCTGCTGTACGTATAGGTAACAATATCGACTACTATCCATGGAAAAATAAATTTGAGATCAAAAGGATTGATATCAAAGGAGGTGACAGTTTCGATGTATTTAAGTGGAAATTAAGATTAGGAAAAATTAAACTTTAATTCAGAAGTTCACTGTAAAGCTTATCATAAGCTCCTGCCATTTCAAGATATCCGAATTTTAGGGCTCTCTGCTTTAGCTGTAAAGCATATTCATCCGTGCCGGAGCCGTAAGCCTGCATTCCGGATGCATAAACCTGCTGCATATGCTCCGCTGAAAAGTCATCAAAATAAAAAGCCAGATCTCCTCCTATTTCAGGCAGACTCGTTAATTTGCTTAAAAAAACAGGCTTTCCAAAATACATAGCTTCAACGGGAGGAATGCCAAAACCTTCTGCCAATGAGGGATGACAATACGATTCGCAATGCTGAAGAAGAAAATATTTTTCGTTATTATCTACATTTTCCAGAATGTGCACTTTATCTTCCAGTCCCAGAGTTTTTATTTTCTCTAAAAACTTCTCTTTGTAGGCAGATTTTGCAGATGAAGTTACCAATACAAGGTCTCTGTCATTTTTTGAAACAAGATCCAGAAGTACATCCTGATTTTTTTTAGGGAAAAGTACTCCTATATTTAAAATATATTTCTTCCCGATGAAACGATAGCTGTTCTTAGAGTAAAATTCTGTTGTTCCGGGAAAAATCAGTCCGTTATAAATCACTTTTATTTTAACCTCATTTTTTAAAGTAAAAAGTTTCCTGTTCTTAAGAAAATCTTCTTTTACAAATTCTGAGATACAAACGATGGCATCTGCATTACCTATATTTTTCTGAACCAGTTTTGTATCTTTTTTCACTTTTCTTTCGAGGCTTCCATCGTGAAGAAAATTAAGATCGTGAAGCGTTACTACTTTTTTCTGCTCTTTTTTTACGGCATGAAAATACTTGGAAAGCTGGTGAGTGGTATGGATCAGGGAGAAAGATCGGGTATTTATAGAAAATTTCTTCTGCCAGAACTTCCAGTCGATAATATTAAAGTTTTTTTTCGTCTGCGGAATATTTTTTTTTGGACCGTAAAAGGTATACTCAAAATCAGAGGTTTTCTCATCCAGACCCCTTATTAATGAAACACATACGTTGGCAATTCCCGACTTCGGGTACTTTAATCTTTCGACATCAATAAGAATTTTCTTTTGCATTCTGGTCAGGCTTTTCATCAAAAATATAAATTTAAATATGAAATTTTTATTTTTGCAGTATGAAAATTTGTTTAATCAGCTTCGATTTCTGGAATTATGATGAGCACATAGTGGAAAAACTGAGTGCTAAAGGCATTGAAGCATGCCACATCAACATCGGAGCCTTTACCCACAAAAATACCGGAGAGCGTATAAAAAACACGTTCAGCAAGATTTTTCTGGGTAAAAACCCGAAATATCACAAAAGACAAAGTTTCATACTGGAGTCTCTGGAAAAAATAGGAAGACAGGACCAGATCCTGGTCATCAATCCTGAGGCTATTGACGAAAGTATCCATCAGAAGATCAGGGAATATACCGACCGGAACATTGCCTATCTGTATGACAGCATGGCGCGAAATCCGGCTACCCATCTTCTGCATTATTTTGACACGATATTTTCTTTTGATGATGAAGATGTAAAAAACTTCGGATTCGAAAAGATTACCAATTATAATTACCTGGACCATATCCCGGCAGCCAAACAGCGACCGAAGCTGGATCTGTTCTACATCACGTCTTATGATCAAAAAAGGCTTTCTGCCCTGAATCTTTTAATCAACCGCATACATCCGCTGAAAATAAAATTCGAGGTCTATATGGTCGGTAAAAAGGGCTGGAAGAATAAACTGAACCAGATCATTGATAAGAAGAATATTGATATCTTAAAATTCGGCAGAAAAAAGATCCCTCATCACGTACTTCCTGCCTATTATAAGAACACTAAAGCGATCCTCGACCTGATGCGGGCCGACCAGACCGGACTCAGCTTCAGAATATTTGAAGCCATGGCTCTGGAAAAGAAAATTATTACGGATAATCCTACGATTAAAACGTATGATTTTTATAATCCCAATAATATTCTGGTACTGGATAAGAAGTTCAGTAATCTGAAAAAAGATTTTTTCACTACACCATACGAAAAGCTGCCTGAAGAAGTTTATAATAAGTATACTCTTGACCATTGGGTAAACACTGTATTTAAACTGAATTCATGAAAGAATTAAAAAATGTACTTATTGTAACCCGGGAATACAAATCTTCCCACACCCCAAAAGTAGGCGGGACAGGCACTTTTTATAAAAATTTATGTACAGAACTTGTTAAGAGAGGAATCTCAGTACATGTTTTTTTGATCTCAAAATATGCATTTGATGTAGAGGAAGACGGTGTAAAGGTCCATTCAATAAAAGATATTTTCAAAGCCAATCCTCTTCTTGAACTATTAAGGTCTTTTACCGGAAAACTGAAAATTCTTGAGCAGATTCATTTTAAACTCTATCTATCTGAGAAAAAAAACATTTCTGATCAGATAAATGCCTGGATCACAAAGAATAACCTTCATTTTGATATTGCAGAAACTCATGACTTTGACGGCCTCGCCCTTTCTATCCCTAAAGAAATTCCTTATGTGATCAGATGCCACGGTTCATGGTCTGTTCTGGAAAAATACTTCGGCTACAAAAAAGTACATAAAGGAAGAATCTTCTGTGAAAAAGCAGCTTTTAAAAGCTCGGAAAACATTATTACGATATCCAGGTATAATGAGAAGATCAATAAGAACCTGTTCGGCATAAAAAATCCTAAACTTATTTACAACGGCATCGATGAAGCATTTTACAAACCTGTAGAAAATGCAGAAATTATTCCCAAATCTGTATTCTTTTTAGGAAATGTTTCTTTTGAAAAAGGTGCAGAAACTCTGATTAATTCTTTTGTCAGGCTTAAAAAAGATCATCCGGAAGCATCGCTTCATTTTATAGGGAAACCTAATCATTATCCTGTGTATATTAATGAGAACATTCCTGATGCTGAGACCCGGAATTCGGTTCATTTCTATGGCAATAAATCGGGTAAGGAAATTGTACAGCTTATCAGCAAAGCAGAGGTAGTGTGCTTCCCCTCCAAAGGTGAAAATTTTAGCTTATCTTTGCTCGAGGTAATGGCCATGCAGAAACCTGTTGTCTGTTCTGCAATAGATTCCTTTAAAGAAATTATAGAGGAGCCGGTAAATGGTCTGATTGCTGAGGAAGGAAACTTCTACAAAAAGATAAGTCTTATTTTTGAAGACGATGAGCTGAGAAACAAAATATCAGTCAATGCACGGAAGCTAATAGAATCTAAATTCGGCATTGATATGATGGTGGATGAAACCATAAGTTATTATACAGAAATTATAGAAAAATACGAACTGTAATCTCTGAAATAACGAAAGAGCCAAGTTTTAATATGAATGCGAAGGAACAAATTGAAAATTTAGAAGAACAGCTTAAAGCACTTAGAAAAAAATATTATATCAAGTCTTTTTTCAGAAAAGCAAAAAGGCTTGTTACCGATTTTTTGCCGCTGGATTCTATCCCGTCTGAATACTGTACGGAAAGAATTAAGATCAGTGAGAAACAAGAGGTAGAAATTTTTCTCCCTAAAACCTTTTATGCTCCTCAGGCTTCTGTAAAAGCACCTAAAAATACCATAGAGATTTTTGCCCTTCAAAATGTACTTTGTATTCCTAATTCCACCTATTTTTTAAACCTGAAAAAAGATAAAATCTTTTACGAAAGATGGCATGATGATGACAGGATTACGTACGTATACAATACCACCAATTTAATACAACACTCTATGACTCTTGCAAAAGTAAAGAATTATAAGAATGTGTATTATGATGAAGAGGCTATTTTCCTGGGTGGAACTTTTACGTTTAATTATTATCATTTTCTGGTAGATATCCTGTCCAAAGTTGAGTTTTTCCAGTATATTCCTGATGCAAAGAATAAACTTATTATCATAGACGAAGATGTTCAGAAGGTTGAAAACCTGAAAGAGCTGCTTATGTTCTTCCTTAAGGATTATAAAATTGTATTTCTAAGCAACAATAAAAATTATTACCAGTTCAAAAAGCTGTGGCATATCACGAGCATCAATTATGCCATCCCGAATATTATGCCGGGCGAAAAGTATGAAGCCGGATTTGCAAAATTATCAAAATCTTCCCTGCAGTATCTTAGAAAAATAGCCTTTGATAATCTGGATCTGAGCAAAGTCGGTATCGAACCTATTAAGAAGGTATTTATTTCAAGAAAATCTCAGTATAGAAAATATAATGATCATGAAATTTTCGAAACAGCAAAAAAATATGGGTTTGAAGAAGTTTTCTTTGAAGACCTTAATATTCACGAGCAGATCTACCTGGTAAACAACGCTGATTATATCATAGGGCCAACAGGAGCAGCATGGACCAATATACTTTTTGCAAATCCTGGAGCCAAAGGATTACTTTGGATTAGTTCCGTATGGGGAGATTTCGCTATTTTCTCTACATTAGCAAAAGAAATAGGACTCGATTTACACTTTTATATCTATCCTCAGACCAGTAAAGATTTTCATGAAGATTATAAGTTGGATCCCGAAATTTTCTCAAATGAATTAAAACAAATGTTAGACTCATGATAAATATACATCCTACTGCAGAAGTACTAAGCAAATCTATTGGTAAAAATACAATGATATGGCAATATTGCGTTGTGCTTGCCGATGCCGTAATAGGTGAAAATTGCAATATCAACTATAATGTTTTCATAGAAAACAATGTTTATATTGGAAATAATGTCACTATAAAGCCGGGAGTACAAATATGGGATGGAATTTCTATTGAGGATGATGTTTTTATTGGACCTAATGTTACTTTCACCAATGATAAACACCCTGTATCAAAAAATAAAAATTTCACTTTACTGAAAACCATTGTCAAAAAAGGAGCCTCTATTGGAGCAAATGCAACAATACTTCCAGGAATTACCATTCATGAGAATGCAATCATAGGTGCAGGAAGTGTTGTAACAAAGGATGTACCTGCCGGAGAAACCTGGTTTGGAAACCCTGCAAAAAAACAAAACATTAAGCTTTAAAGTTCGGAAGAAAAAATCACCTCATCATGTGCTGAATGCCTAGTACAAGACTAGTGAAGTTATTTTTTACCCGAGGTTCTCTGACCAGACGTAATTTAAGGATATTTTGAAGTCATGGCAAAAAAATCATCACGGATGATCCAACCATCAAAGCCTGCGATTTCATAATCCTCACAATATTCCGGTGGTGAATAAAAGATTCAGTAACATAAAAATATTTTTTCATACTCCATACGAAAAACCACCTGAAAAAGTTTATAATAAGTATACTCTCGACCATTGGGAAATACTGTATTTAAACTGAATTCATGAAATAAATAAAAGTACTTATTGCAACTAAAATATGTGACAAATATGGATTCGGTACCTAATTTTAATAAAAATCAGATTTTCTTTTATGGAATGTTATTTTTATCAGGTCTGTACTTTGCTTTCATAAGTGTTTACTCTATCAATCAGGCTGATTTGGGATTTCAGTTATCTGCAGTGGGAAGATTAAAAACAGGGCAGATTATTTATAAAGACTACGATTTTATCCGTCCCTTTTTCGGAGTTATCTTTTGGGATTACCTTCTCAAGTTTATTCCGCTACAGTTTGATTATTTAATTTTAATTTCCAGAATTCTTGTTATTATAGAAAGCTTTATCATCTGCTATATCATACAGAAGCTTATCTTTGACAAGAAGAATTTACTGACTACCGTATTTTTGGTGTTATGTTTTCTTCACACCTTCCCTATCATGCCGTGGCATACTATAGATGGAATTTTATTTGCTGTGCTTGCTTTGCTGTTTTATAAAAAAAAATGGTATCTGAGCTCACTCCTTTTTATTGCATTCGCTTCACTTACCAAGCAATCTTTTGTTATTTTCGGACTGGGTGCATCAGTCATTATCCTTTTTGATCTGTTTAAAAAATTTGTGATTACAAAAAAAGATCTATACGTCTTTATTCCTTCTTTTTTATTCTTAATTGCGGTACTGTTTCAGTATCGGATTATTGAAAATTTCAACTTATTTATAGAACAGGTTTTACAACCGGCATCACCATCTTATATTTATGAAGGCTGTATAGCTCCTTACTTTTCTTTTGAAAAAAAATTTCACACCATACTTTATATCCTTTCACTGGTTCTGATCTATTTTATAAACATTAATAGAAAAGTGTATGAAATAGCATTGGTGGTTCTATTGCCTGTCTTTATCATATATCCTTTTTTTAATGACGGACAGTTCAAGGGAACTTATGTTTTGTATGTCATCTTATTTATCTTATTCCTAAAGTATGAACGGCACAATAAATTGATATTTTTATTACTGTTTCTCGGTTGGTGTTCTTCTATATCCTGGGGATATAATACCCCTGTTTTTTTTATTTTAATTCTTCTTTACAAGTTCATAGAAAAGCAAGACAGGTTTTTCATGCTTTTATGGGGAATCGTATTAATGGTTTTTTCAATATATCGAGGCAAATACCCTTATCATTCGGAAAGTCTTACATCTAAACATGTTTTTATTAAAAACGTTCCGGCAGTTTCAGGGCTGTTGGTTTCTGAAAAAGAATATTCCTATATTTTGGAAGCACAGCAAATACATAAAGTACATAAAGATGTTATATTCTTACCCGCCTCTCCTCTTTTGGATATTATCAACGCAAGTTTTCCAAACCGTGCGTCATGGGAAATGGATATTGAATACCCGAGCTGGAAAACAGATCTTCAAAAATTAAAAACAAACACAGTAGCAGTAGATAATAATCTCCTGCATTACTATAAAGAGGGCTTTTTCGTCAGTTCAATAACCCTTGAACTTATGAAGCAAAAAAAAGCAATCAAAAAGACAAAATATTTTACCATTTACGGTAATTAAACTCATCCTATCTAAAATCAGTATCTTTAAACAATGAATAATCCGCCGCTTGTAAGCCTTATCATCATCACCATGAACCATGAAAAGTTCATAGAACAGGCATGCTTGTCCGCCATTTCGCAGACCTACCCCAATTATGAAATTATTCTTTTGGATAATGCTTCGAAAGACAAAACATTTCACAATGCAGAACAGGCACTTTCAACGTTTGACAAGCCTTACAAAACCATCAGAAATACGGAAAGCTTCGGCGTAGCAAAAAACATTAATACAGCAATTTCCCATGCTTCAGGAGAGTATATCTCCATACTTTCGGGAGATGACTGGTTTACTGAAGATCATCTTGCAGAAAAAGTATCATATATCGAGAAAAACCCGGTAGACTTTATCCTTTCGGACGGTTATAAATATTACCAGTCGGAAGAGAAAATGACAGATGCCTATACTCCGAAAGAGAAAAAGCAGATCAGAGATACCCTCAATAACTTTTTCCATGAAAATGTTTCGGAAAATAAAACGGCCAACGTGGGAACATTTGCAAAAAGAAACCTTCTCGTGGAATATCCGTTTGATGAAAACATCAATACTGAAGACTGGGATATGAATCTGAGGCTGACATCCAAAGGCTATAAAATCGGGTTTATCGACAAGAAACTATTCTACTACAGAATACTTTCCACCAGCCTTTCCAGAAACTGGAAGCTGATGAAAGACTCTTATGAAAAAGTGACCCATAAATACATTGATTACATAAAAGCAGATCAGAAGCTTTATAAAAAATACAGGCTTAAGCTTATTCATTTCAAATACGAAATCCTTTTATCAGAGACAGATTCTGAAACTGAGAAAGAAAGACTGCAAACGGAATGGAAAAAAGAAAAGTACAGAATTAAGTACAAAAATCCTGTCTTATTCTTCAAACTCCTGATGCTAAAAAATAAATAAAGAGAATGAAGCCTGAAGCTGGAAAATTGGAGTTATTGATACTCCCAAAGAACATGGTACACTATTTTGTTAAATTATTTAATCGAATTTTACAATAACTGTAAGAAATTATTCACTTATAATAACTTCTGGCCTCCCTCTTCCTGCTTCCAGTCCTTTAATCTTAATTTTCTTAACCCTAACTCAGGTAATTTTAAGTAAATTTGCACCAAAATTTTTATTGAAATGGAGAAAGTAAGAGTTCGTTTTGCTCCAAGTCCTACCGGACCTTTGCATTTGGGAGGCGTAAGAACCGCATTATATGATTATCTTTTTGCTAAAAACCAGGGTGGCGAATTTGTCCTTCGGATCGAAGATACAGATACGGCCAGATATGTGGAAGGAGCTGAAGACTATATCGAAGAAGCGTTAGAATGGTGCGGAATCATTCCAGATGAAAGCCCTAAGAAAGGAGGAAAATTTGCACCTTACAGACAGTCTGAAAGAAGGGATATCTATGACAGGTACACAGAGCAGATCCTGAAAACAGATTATGCCTATATCGCTTTTGACACTCCTGAAGAACTGGATGCCATCCGTACAGAGTTTGAAGCTAAAGGAGATGTTTTCTCTTACGACAACAAAACCAGGAACCGGCTGAGAAACAGTATCGCCCTTTCTGAAGAGGAAGTTCAGAAATTACTGGACGAAAAAACACCTTATGTGGTAAGATTCAAAATGCCGGTTGACAGAACGTTAAACCTTCAGGACATCATCCGTGGGAATTCTGCTGTGAATACCAATACACTGGACGATAAAGTTCTTGTGAAGAATGACGGAATGCCGACTTACCATTTTGCCAACATCATCGATGACCACGAAATGGAAATTTCCCACGTCATCCGTGGTGAAGAATGGCTGCCGTCTTTAGGTCTTCACACTTTATTATACGAGGCTATGGGCTGGGAAGCACCTCAGTTTGCCCACCTGTCCCTAATTCTGAAGCCTGATGTATCGACTTTAATCAATAAAGATAATATTGACAGCATCACAAAATCTTTTGCAGAAGAATTCGTCTTGAAAAACAGCCAGTTTTCTTTTGATGAATCAGCGGAACTTATTAAATCATACTTTGCAGAAGTAAAAAGCCCGAGATTTAAATCAATGCTGGGCGAGAACGATAAAGACAGTCCATTAACTGCTTCTGTAAAACAGTTTTTAAAGAAAGGGCTTTCCGGAAAATTAAGCAAAAGAGACGGCGACAAGTTTGGATTTCCTGTATTCCCGCTGGACTTCAAAGATCCTTCAACAGGAGCCATTTCCAAAGGATACAGAGAAAACGGATATCTTCCCGATGCATTCATCAATATGGTGGCATTACTGGGCTGGTCTCCTGCAGATGATAAAGAAATCCTGTCACTGGAAGAAATGGGCAAAGAATTCGATCTGCATAAGGTACATAAGGCTGGTGCCAGATTCAGCAAAGAAAAATCCGAATGGTTTAATCATCAGTATATCCAGATGAAATCTGACCATGAGCTTCTTCAGATGCTAAAGGATACAGATTGTAACCTGTCCGGTGTTTCTGATGAAAAATTAGTAAAGATCATCGGTTTGATGAAAGAAAGAGCTACCTTCCCTAAAGATATTTATGAAAACGGAAAATTTTTCTTCGAAGCTCCGGTTTCTTATGAGGAAAAAGCATCAAAAAAAGCCTGGAACGAAGAAACATCAGCTGTTTTAGGTGAATTAGCAGAAAATCTTGCTGCTACTGAATTTAGCTCGGAAATCCTGAAGCAGGCAGTCCACGATTTCGTGGAAAATAAAGGCCTGGGGATGGGAAAAGTGATGATGCCGCTGCGTTTGGCACTGGTAGGAGAACTGAAAGGTCCTGATGTTCCGGATATCATGGAACTGATTGGAAAAGAGGAAAGTATCTCCCGAATAAACAATGCTATCAATAATTTTAAATAGTTTTTCATAATTTTTCATAAATTTGAAAGATTTAATTTACTTCAAGAAATGGAATATTTAAGTTTCGAACTTCCTATAAAAGATCTGATGGATCAACTTCAGACCTGTTCTTTAGTAGGAGAAGAAAGTGGTGTTGATGTAAAATTAGCATGCAGCCAGATTGAGGATAAGATTTTGGAAAAGAAAAAAGAAATCTACGAAAATCTTACCCCTTGGCAGAGAGTACAATTATCCCGTCATCCGGATCGTCCCTATACAATTGACTATATCAACGGAATGGTAGATAAAGGAAGTTTTCTGGAACTTCACGGAGACAGAAATTTCGCAGACGACCCTGCAATGATTGGCGGTTTAGCTACATTGGATGGTCAGAGAGTAATGATCATAGGAACCCAGAAAGGGAGAACCACCAAAGAAAGACAGTACAGAAGATTCGGAATGCCGAATCCTGAAGGATACAGAAAAGCTTTACGACTGATGAAGCTTGCTGAAAAATTCAAAATCCCTGTAGTGACTTTAGTAGATACACCGGGTGCTTATCCAGGATTAGAAGCTGAAGAAAGAGGACAGGGTGAAGCAATTGCCAGAAACATTTTCGAAATGGTTCAGCTTAAAACTCCTATTTTCACTTACATCATCGGTGAAGGAGCAAGTGGCGGAGCTTTGGGAATAGGTGTCGGAAACAAAGTATACATGCTTGAAAATACCTGGTACACCGTAATTGCACCCGAAAGCTGTTCTTCTATCTTATGGAGAAACTGGGATCACAAAGAAGATGCGGCCAACGCACTGAATCTTACCCCGAAAGATGCTTTAAGAGAAAAATTCATTGACGGTATTATTGAAGAACCCCTTGGTGGAGCTCAATATGATCCGGAAACAGCTTATCTGAATCTGAAACATTCGATTTTACAGAATATCAAAGCTTTTTCAAAATTCTCAGGACAGGAGCTTGAAACCCAAAGGCAGGAGAAATTCATTGCGATGGGACAGTTTAAAGGATAAAATAAAAAAACGGTTAAGAAATTTCTTAACCGTTTTTGTTTATAGTTTAGTTTCTTTTTTACTTATTAATCAGCTACATTAAGGGCAATTTCAATATCCTGTGTTACCTTCTTGATCGAAGAATATTTTGCATCACACACCATGGTAGTCAGTACATATTCTCCTTTATCTATCAGAATAAAATTCTGTCCTTTTGCCGGAACTGTCAGATTATAATATTTTTTCCCGCTTATCTTTACGATCAGGTTACAGCTTGATCTGTTCTTGATATTGACATAAGCCTCATTCTTATTCATATCATTATTAAAAATGTGGGTAAGCATTGCTGCTGTTTTTTTATGGGCTTCACTAGGTTCCGATTTGGCAACCCCTGCAGTTTTGGCAGAACTTGTGGAACCAACGCTTGCCAGTCTCTCTTCTTTCAAAGCATTTATAGCATCATTTACCTTATCCGTGTTCTTATTTTCAGCAGATGTTTTATTGGTGGCTATCACCTTACCACTGTTGAGCTCATTATTCTGAACAATTTTTTCTATTTTCTCTTTACTGATCGGTTTAATGGTAGGCTTGGCTTCAGGAGAATTATCGGCCATAATCATTTCAATCAGTTTTCTTTTAAAATAATCTGTTTTGGCGTGCCCGGGATTCTGCTTCAGGAAACCGGCGATCACTCTTGCCTCTTTAGAAGCTTCGGCATCCTGCTCTGTGTAGATAATTACCGTTTCTTTTTCTACAACTGCTTTGGATTTCGATTTCTTCTTTTTTTGGGAGAAACCTAAGGTAAAAATGCATAAAAATATAAGTAGAAGGATTTTTTTCATTAATCAAGTCTTTAAAATAATATTAAATATATCAATAACGTGAAAAGTCATTTTTTAGTTTATCATTAAAATCATTATCTTTGCACTGCTTTAAAATTAAGCTAAAAATTAATACTAATCTTAAATAAAAAAATAATAGATATTATGTCTTATACACCAGTTGCTGCAGACGTAGCGAAATTAAGAAACCAAACAGGTGCAGGTATGATGGACTGCAAGAAAGCTCTAGTTGAAGCAGAAGGAGACTTCGAAAAAGCGGTAGATATCCTTAGAAAAAAAGGACAGAAAGTCGCTGCTAACAGAGCTGACAGAGAATCTTCTGAAGGTGCGGTAATCGCTAGAGTAAATGAGGACAACACTTTAGGTGTAGTAATCTCTCTAAACTGCGAAACTGACTTCGTTGCAAAAAATGAAGCTTTCATTGAGCTGGCTTACGAATTTGCTGAAATGGCTATCTTCGCAGCTACTAAAGAAGAGCTTTTAGCTACAGATTTCCACGGAATGACTGTTGCTGAAAAATTAATTGAGCAGACAGGTGTTATCGGTGAGAAGATTGAGATCGGAGCTTTCGAAAGAATCGAAGGACCATTCTTAGGAGCTTACATCCACGCTGGAAACAAAATTGCTGCTATCACTGCACTTTCTGCTAAAGTAGACGGAGCTGACGAAGTTGCTAAAGCTGTTTCTATGCAGGTTGCTGCGATGAACCCTATCGCTTTGGACGAAACGAGAGTTTCTCAAGAGACTATCGATAAAGAATTAGAAATCGAAAGAGAACTTCTTGTAAAAGAAGGTAAGCCGGAGAACATCATCGACAATATCCTTAAAGGTAAAATGCAGAAATTCTACAAAGACAACACATTGGTACACCAGTCTTTCATTAAAGACGGAAGTATTTCTGTGGCTGACTATGTAAAGTCTGTAAACTCAGACCTTAAAGTAACAGGATTTGTAAGAGTAAGTTTAACTTAATCATCTTTCAAACACATAAAAAAAACCGGTGAATTTCACCGGTCTTTTTTATGTATTCATACCAGATCAGCTGATAAGAGCTATATAGGAAACGGAAAGTAAACACAAGAAATCTTTCACAAATTATTGGTATGTGATCACCTGGACAGGGGCTGATACAAAATTACCAGTTTTATATTGCGGATAGCTTTTAATTAAAAATCATGATTAATTTTTAACTTTTGTTATATTTATTTAACACTATTTCAAATATTATTTTAAATTTGTAGAAATCCTAATTCCAGACACATGAAAAGATTTCTACTCAGCTTAGTATTAGTTCTTTTATCAGTTAACACGCTCTTTGCACAAAGAGACACGGAGCATTGGTTTGCGCCTATGGCAGCAAAACCCTCCGCTTTGCTCAGTCCTAAACAGGCTTTATATTTTTCTACAGACTCTGTAACGCCTTTCCCTGTAGAAATTTACAGCAATGGGGCACTGCTTGGAACAGTAACCATCATGAAAGGTGATCCTAAAACATATGAGCTTGAAACGGATAAAATGATCACTTCGGCTCCAACTGAAATGTTCACCCCCATTGGTAAAGGAATTTATACTAAAGGAACAAAACCATATTATGTAAATTTCAGATTTAGTGTTACCAGCCATGGAGAAATATTAACTTCAAAGGGAAAAGCAGGAATCGGTAAGAAATTCTATGCTGCTTCTACCCCAATGACCGGTCAGTCTATTACATATGTAAATTTCACTGCAGGGGTTTTAGCGACTGAAGACAATACTCACGTTACAGTTTCAGGCTATAATGCAGGCCTTCAGTTTACCAACGGTACTACCGGAACCACAAATCCAACAATGACATTTACCCTTAATAAAGGACAGGCATATATCATCGAAGGCCGGGACAATACGGGTGCTAATGCCACTGGCTTTATCGGTGCCAAAATAGAATCCGACAAACCTATATCACTTACAAACGGAAATTTTAATGGTCAGTTTGCACTGCCTCCAAGTGCGGGTTCCGGCGGTTCTGATATTATTATGGACCAATCCGTTCCTGTAGACAGACTGGGAAATGAATTCGTTCTTGTAAAAGGAAACGGAGATAACAATGACGGGGATGAAGATGCAATGATTATTGCAACTGAAAATGACACTCAGGTTTTTCTTAACGGATCTACCACTCCTATCCAAACCCTGAATGAAGGAGAATGGGTAAGAGTAGGCCAGGGACCAAACAATACCTATGTATTCCCATACATTGATCAGGGAAGTTCCCATTTCAATATGCACATCAAAACCTCTAAAAATGCATATGTTTATCAGCTTCTGGCTGGTCTTCCAAACAGTACGGCCACAGAAGGATTCAATTATATCCCGCCTTTGAACTGTTTCCTGCCAAAAAAAATCGATGAAATAGGATTAATCAACGAACTCCCTGAAACTTTTTCCAGTGGCACGAAAAACGTGAAACTGAACATACTTACTGAGACCGGAGCAACTGTAACCGTAAATGGAACTGTCCCTCCAACTACACAAGGCCCTTTCCCTGCAACAGGGACTACAGCATGGGTATCTTATTCTATTCCAAATATTTCAGGGAACGTTACCGTTATTTCCACAAAAGCAGTTACCGCAGGTATTTCTGCAGGAAGTGGAGCTGTAGGATATGGCGGATATTTTGCGGGATTCTCTTCAATCCCGGTAATTACCAAGCGTTCCGGAGAATGTGCTCCCGGTATTGTACTTGAAGTGGATGATACTTATGAAGGCTACCAGTGGTTCCTGAACGGAACAGCTATCGCGGGGGCAACAAGCAATACATTCTCCCCTACAACTTCCGGAAACTATACGGTAAAAGTAACAATGGGTACATGTCCCCCTGTTACTACCCCAATTTATAAGGTATTTACCTGTTTAAAACTGACTACACAAACACTGAATGCATGTTCTACAAAGGTAATTACACCGGCGTTCACATCTTCAACACAGACGCCTGTACCAGGCACACTGGTAATTATTACTCCACCGGCACATGGTACAGCTGTAGTAAATTCAAACGGAACGATCACCTATACTCCTACCGCCAACTATTATGGTGCAGATCAGATCGTTTATAAATTCTGTGGTAATGCTACTGAATTTATAGACTGTGAGCAGGTTACCTTAAACCTTACTGTAGTCCCATTCGTAGTGAGAGATGCAATACTTAAGGCATGCCAATATGATGTAGATCCATATGCTTATTTTGATCTTACAAAAGCCAGCGTTACTGACTATAATGCAGTCGTTAAAAAATACTATCCTACATTGGCCGATCTTACTGCAGGAACTAACGAGATCACACTCCCTCAGAACTATCCGTCTGCCGGAGGATTTGTATATGTAAAAGTTACCACTAACGAAGGATGTACAGCGAATGCAAAAATTCAGCTGATAGCTCTTCCTATAAAAAAATCACCAATTCTTGTTGACCAGTATATCTGTGCAGACGGCAAAACAAATCTGGATGCAGGTCCTGGATATGACTCTTATCTATGGAGTACAGGAGCTACAACACCTTCTATTCAAAATGTAGGTATTGGAGAATATACTGTAGTTCTGGGCAAAAACGGATGCTTACTGCCACAGGTTGTAAGAGTGAGAAAAGCTGAAGATCCGGTAATTACCAAGATCGAAATTTCTAACACTACAGCAACAGTAGTAGTAAACGGAGGAAAAGCTCCATATAAATATGCGGTAGATTCGCCAACTAACTGGCAGGATTCTAACGTATTCACGGGACTTACAAGAGGGCAGCATACTTTCTATGTGAAAGATACTTACAATTGTGATCCTACATCAGTGGAAGTAACGGTTCCTAATTTATTAAATGCCATTACGCCTAACGGTGACAATAAAAATGACTTTATTGACTATAGCGATTTAGCTTATAAGGAGAACCTCTCTTTTGTAATTTATGACCGATACGGAAATATGATATTTACCGGAAACAAATTCAATAATTACAAATGGGATGGAAAACATTATGACAAAAAACTGGTAACAGGAACCTATTGGTATCATATCAACTGGAATGAAACCAATAAAGAAAAAACTCCTATCCACTATACAGGATGGATTTTAGTTAAAAACATAGAATAGACCATTTTTAAACAATAAATAATTAACCGCGAGTCAAATCGCGGTTTTTTTTGATTAAAAATGAATATTTTTTACATATTATATAATTCCACTTGGAATATTCTCTTATTTTTGCGGCAATCCTAATTCCCATATACATGAAAAAATTTTTACTAACTTTTCTATTGCTGTGTATAACAGCTAATTCACTTTTTGCGCAAAGAGATACGGAGCATTGGTTTGCCCCGATGGCGGCACGGAGTACAAACGTTGTCAGCCCGCAGCAGGCTTTATATTTCTCCACAGATTCTACCACTCCATTTCCTGTGGAAATCTACAGTAATAATACCCTGCTGGGAACAGTAACGGTTTCCAAAGGAGCTCCCCAGACATTTATCATTCCTTTAGGCAGCATTATTACCAGTAATACTTCTGAGCTTTTCGTTCCGGTAAGCAAAGGAATATATACAAAAGGAACCAAACCTTATTTTGCCACCTTAAGATTTTCAGTAAGCAGTCATGGCGAAATCCTTACATCTAAAGGAAAAGCAGGGATCGGTAAAAAGTTTTATGCGGTAGTTTCGCCCATAGAAAACCCTATAGTTGCACTGAATTTCACTACCGGTGTGATGGCTACAGAGGATAATACTACGGTTACTGTTTCGGACTACTCCCCCGACGTTATATTTACCAATGGATGGACAGGTGTAACCAACCCTACTCTGACATTCACCCTCAATAAAGGCCAGTCCTATATTATTGAAGGTATTGGTGATAAGGCCGGGAATAAAGAAGGTTTTATCGGTGCCAAAATAGAGGCGGATAAACCTATTTCTGTAACCAACGGTAATTTCAACGGACAGTTTGCCATTATTCCGCCGGGAGGCTTTTTTGATGGGGCAGATATCGTTATGGACCAATCCGTTCCTACAGACAGACTGGGAAATGAATTCGTTCTTGTAAAAGGAAACGGAGATATCAGTGAAAGAATGGAAGATGCCCTGATTGTTGCTACAGAAGGCGGTACACAGGTGTTCATCAACAATGGCGCAACACCGGTAATCACACTGAGTGAAGGGGAAAGCTACAGAGTGAATAAGTTATCCAATACCAATTATATCAATCAGGGTAATAACCACTACAATATGTACATTAAAACAACGAAAAATGTTTATGTATACCAGCTATTGGCAGGTGTTGCAACGAGTAACGCAACAATCGGGTTCAATTATATTCCACCTTTGAACTGCTACCTTCCGAGAAAAATTGATGAAATAGGAAATATTAATATCCTTCCGCCTACAACCAATAATGTTAAATTAAATATCCTGACAGAAACAGGGGCTGCAGTTACTGTGAACGGAGCTACGCCTCCTGCTGCCCAGGGACCATATCCGGTATCAGGAACTTCATCATGGGTATCTTATTCCGTGCCTAATGTTACAGGAAATGTAACAATCACCTCTTCAAAAGCTGTAACGGCGGGAATCTCCGGAGGTAGTGGCGTGGTAGGCTATGGTGGATATTTTGCAGGATTCTCCTCTATTCCGGTTATTGCCAAACAGACCGGTGACTGTATTCCGGGAATTGTACTGGAAGTGGATGACAGCTTTGATTCTTATCAGTGGTACAGGAATAATACTCCGATTACCGGAGCGGTATCCAATTCTTATATTCCGACACAATCAGGTAATTATACTGTAAAAATCACAGTGGGCTCATGTCCTCCCATAACCACTCCCGTGTATAAAGTTTTCACATGCCTTACGGAAACTACACTGAACGAAACGGTGTGCGACGGTGTTAAGCTGATTGTTCCAACATTTACAAATTCTACTCAGTCTGTAGTTCCGGGTAGTGTAATGATCGTTACACCACCAACTAATGGAAACGCAGTAGTTGATCCTGCCACAGGGGTCATCAGCTATGCTCCTGCCTATACGTATGTAGGACCGGACTCATTCGTTTACAAATTTTGTGGGAACAACCCTGACTTTACAGACTGCGAGGAGGTAACATTAAACTTAACAGTTTCTGAGAGCCCTGTTGTCAATAATGCTTCTTTAAGAACATGCTATCTGGAAGCAAATCCAGCGACAGGATTATTTAACCTTACTAATGCTTCAGTAACTGTACAGCTTGGAGTGACCAAGAAATATTATCCTTCTCCTACAGATGCTGATAACAGTACAAATGAAATCTTAAACCCGGCCAACTATATCGCTCCTACCGGAGTTGCCTACGTAAAAGTAATCAATGCAAACGGCTGCTACAGAATTGCAGAGGTTTCACTTACCGTCCTTCCCCCTGTAAAATCAACTGTTCTTGCTGATAAGATTATTTGTATAGAAGACAAAACCACGCTGGATGCCGGTCCTGGTTTCAATGGTTACGAATGGAGTACAGGTGCTACAACACAGGCTATCCAGAATGTCGGTGTAGGAACGTATTGGGTGAAATTGAAAACGGGTGACTGTGTAACGCTTCAGACTGTGAAGGTATATGCTTCCGAACAGCCGGTCGTTTCCAACATTGATATTTCAAATACCACAGTTACTGTGTATGCAATAGGGGGAACCCCTCCCTATCAGTACTCTCTGGATAATATCCAATGGCAGGATTCCAATATATTCACAGATGTGGCAAGAGGAACACCTGCAGTATATGTAAAAGACAGCTATAACTGTGATCCTATAAAAGTAGAAATTACGATTCCTAATCTGATTAATGCCATTACTCCTAATGAAGACGGAGTAAATGACGTTCTCGATTATTCATTATTATCAGGCAAAAAGAATCTGGAGTTCACAATTTTTGACCGGTATGGAAGTAAAATATTCCAGGGAGATAAATCAAACGGTTATAAATGGAACGGAACTTTGGGAGGAAGCAAAAGAGTTCCTACCGGAAACTATTGGTTTGAAATTCACTGGAATGAGCCTGCAGGTAAGCAAACCGCTGTAAAATACACAGGCTGGATTCTTGTTAAAAGCAGAGAGTAATCACTAAAAAATATAACTTTTTAAACCGCAGTTTTAGCACTGCGGTTTTTTTATTACTTTTTCGACGTATAAATCCATTTTATTATTAAATTTGTGTTAAACTCCCTCTGCTGAATGAAAAAAAATTTATCTTTTTTGTTTATATTTTACTTTTTCGCCTTTGCCTTCGCACAGTTGGACAGGGAACATTGGTTTGCACCAATGATGGATAGAAGTATAGGTCCTAATCCATATCAGAAAATATATTTATCTACAAACAGAACAACTCCTTTCCCGGTAGAGATTTACAATAACAATGTACTTATCGGTACGGTAACCATCAGTAAAAACAATCCCCAGAAATTTGACGTACTAAGGAAATACATCATCACTACCCTTCAGGCAGATCTGTTTACTCCTACTACGAAAGGACTATATCTAAAAGCAGAATTTCCTTTTTATGCCAACCTCAGGTTTTCCGTGTTCAACCATGCTGAAATTATTACTTCGAAAGGAATACCTTCTACAGGAAAAAACTTTTATGTTGCAAACGCTCCTATTACGGTCAGTAATCCTATCTTAAATTTTATGGCCAGCGTTCTTGCTACAGAGGACAATACAACAGTTACAGTCAGTGGATATAAACCAACGGTACAGTTTTCGAACGGCACCACCGGAGTCACAAATCCTACAATGACCTTTACCCTTAATAAAGGGCAGTCATACATTATAGACGGGGTAGGTACAATAAATACTGACGGTTTCATTGGAGCTAAGATCACTTCCAATAAACCCGTCAATATGACCAATGGAAATTTCAACGGTCAGTATGCCGGAAACTACCCTTCAAGCTCTGATATTTTAATGGATCAGGCCGTTCCTGTCGAAAGGCTTGGAACTGAGTTTGCTTTGGTAAAAGGAAACGGCAGAATTGGGTCCAATATGGAAGGAGCCATTGTCATTGCTACTGAGAACAATACGCAGATTTTTGTCAACGATGAAATTCCTCCCCTTGCTACTATAAATGCAGGACAGTATTTTATTATTCCCGATTCAAAGTTTAAGCTACAGGCAGGCGTCCATTATAACCTTTACCTTAAAACATCCAAAAATGCCTATGTCTACCAGATACTTGCCGGGGATTCTGTTTCAGGAAGCGAAGTAGCTACCGGCGGATTCAATTTTATTCCGGCACTCAACTGCTATCTTCCCAAACAGATTAATGAATTGGGGTTTATTGATGAGAACTTCGTTCATTCAACGGCCAACCCTTCGGGAATCCTTAATATTCCCACAAAGCTGAATCTTATTACAGAAAAAGGAGCCAATGTCACGGTAAACGGTGCTGTTCCACCGGCAACAACAGGGCCATTCAACATGACAGGCACAGCCAACTGGGTTACATATGGCATTCCCAATGTTACCGGGACAATCACGATAGTTTCAGACAAGGCAATCACCGCGGGAATTAATGCAGGAAGTAATGCTGTAGGCTATGGAGGTTTTTTTGCAGGCTTTCCTACACAGCCTGTTATTTTAAGCTCGGGAGGAACCTGTGCTCCAGGCATCGTGCTTACAGTGGATCCTGTAATTTATGATACTTATCAGTGGTATGTAAACGGAACTCTTATTCCCGGAGCTACGGGAGCATCCATTAGCCCCACACAGTCTGGCTATTACACCTGTTCTGTGACAATGGGAAAATGTGCACCCCTGGTGACAGAACAGTTTAAAGTACTGAACTGCACCAAACTAAGCACAGCAACCTACAATGTCTGCAGCACAAAAACGATAACCCCTACCTTCAGCAGCTCTGCACAGACACCTGTACCTTCTACAGTCGCCATTGTGAATGCGCCTACACTGGGAACAGCCGTAATTGATCCTGTAACCGGTATCATTACCTATACTGTCAATACTCCCGGAAGTACGGGGACAGATACTTTTACCTATACTTTCTGCGGAAATGATCCTGTGTTTACGGACTGTGAAACAGTAACCGTCACCGTTAATGTTCTGGCTCTTATCGTAACAAATGCTACATTACACGCCTGTAATATTAATAATCAGGGAACTTTTAATCTTACTTCCGCCAATGTAACCAACAACTCACCGGTAACTATTACCTATTACCCTACCCTGGCTGATGCGCAGACAGAAAACCCGGGAGCTCTTATCACCTCGCCGAATGCCTATACCGCCCCGGACGGCACCATTGTATACGCTGTGGTAAAAAATAACCTGGGATGTAAAAGTATTGCCCAGATCACCCTTTCTTTATATAACGTAGCTATTGTACCGAACAATTATAACGGTGTTTTCTGTGATGACAATATGGACGGAACCGTCACTGTTACCTTATCCAGCATAACCGGTATTGTACTGAATAATCCCGGCTACTTTACCAATGTAAGATATTATGCATCTCTTGCTGACGCTAATGCAGGTAACAACAATACCCTTCCTAATAACTGGAGCTATACAGCTACAACAACCATTTACATCAGAGTGGAATCTCCGGACGGCTGTGCTGTCGTTGTAAAACCCTTACAGTTTAGCATAGGAGCCCGTATTCCTTTATTAACACATACAGCCGTAACAAGCATTTGTGATGATGATCTTGACGGCACAAAAGTGATTGATCTCGCACAGTTTATTCCGCAGTTTACAGCAGACCCGAATGTGACCTATACTTTCCATGGAAGTTTAGCTGATGCCCAGAATGACACTAATCCTATATCAGCAACCGTTAATACTACAGGTACCCAGACCTTTTATATCAGATTTGAGAAAAATGGAGTCTGTCCTGAAGTAGGATCTATTAAAATCACCATCAAAGCCCCTAAGAAATCTGATATCTTAAAAGACAAGATTATCTGCATAAAAGCTACTACTACATTAGATGCAGGTCCCGGATTTGAAAAGTACCTCTGGAGTACGGGAGCGACTTCTCCTTCTATTTCCAATGTTTCTGTGGGAAACTACTGGGTAGAGCTTACATTCAATGGTTGTGTTTACAAACAATTTGTCAACGTTATAGAATCACCTCTTCCGGTTATTACCTCTCTTGAAATCAACGGATCTACAGTAACGGTTGGCGTAAGCGGCGGTGTCCCTCCATATGAATATTCTCTGGACGGAGTAAGCTGGCAGAGCTCAAATGTTTTCAACAACGTAACAAGAGGAGCCCATAAAGTCTTCGTAAGAGACTCTAAGCTGTGTGGTGAAGTAGACAAGGCATTTGCCATCATCAATCTCATCAATACCATTACTCCTAACGGTGACGGACACAATGATGAAATAAACTATTCTGCTTTAATGAGCAACACAAACCTGGAATTCAGGATATTTGACCGCTACGGGGCCGAAATATTCAGAGGAAGCCCGAGCAACCGGTATACCTGGGACGGAAACATGGGCGGAAGGCCCGTACCAACAGCTACCTACTGGTATTTTATATCCTGGACGGAATTTGGAACCTCTATTCCTATAAAATACACGAGCTGGCTGCTGTTAAAACGTAAGTAATGAAAATGATTTCAGTTTAAATTTCATGATATCGTTTTGATTCACGCTCATTTATAACATTCATTAACAATTAAGGATTAAAGTTTAATATAACTTTAACCTGTAATCACTATCTTAATAGGTATAAATTGCTGTATTTCTACGTAATTTTGCCCTAATTATATGAAGAAGCTAATTACCCTTTTGCTGCTGGTTTTTCTGGCAAAAATCAATGCACAGATATATTCCGGAGAGGTATTTTTAAGAGACAACTCAATCTTGTATCTCAACCAGGTTTACGTAACCAATCTGAATACTCAGAAAACGGTACTTACCGATTATAACGGTACTTATAATATACCTGCCGTTCCGGGAGATGTGATCCGTTTCACCTCTATCGTTACAGAACGAAAGGATGTAAAGCTTACCCCCCAGATGATTCAGCAGAAAAATTTAATTGAATTAAAAATTGCTTATTACGAGATTCAGGAGATTGTACTGAGCAGATTCAAGCCTACGGGGAATCTTAGATATGACGTAAATTCCATAAGAAAAGAAGATAAAGGACTGGCCATCAAAAAAGTGATTGGCCTGCCTGAGCCAAAAGGGGACGGAACCTCTCCTGAACTTCCGGTTGCCGGATTAAGAGACGGCGGACTCACTTTCAGCCTGGAAAGCATCTATGATATTCTTTCGGGAGACAGAAAGAAAAAACAGCGTTATATGGCCTATGAAAGGATGAATAATTCTGTGGCTCAGATTAAGAATTATCTTGGTAAAGATTATTTTGCCAAATTCAAAATTCCTGACAACCTTATCGATAATTTCCTTCAGTTTGTTTATACTTCAGAAAATATTGAAGCGTATGTCCTTTCCGGTAATTTTGAAGCGGTAAAAATTCCTATCGAAAAATATCTGCCTATTTATCAGAAAAGACTTAAGACTTCTAATCTTCAGGAAGTAATTAAATAGGTGTTTAAATTTTAAGAAATGTTTACTGTTTTATAATTTATGGTATACATTTCTTTTTTTATTTAAAAATATGTTTAATTTTATCTCACAATGACGCGTCTAAAATAAAAACAACAGTATCCCGTTATTGTAATAAACTAATTGACCGAAACACAAATTAAGAAAGAACATCAGCTTTTAACTTAATATTTGTTAATGAAAAAATTACTTTTACTATTTGTTTCTGTTCTGTTTTTTAACCTGTCTGCCCAGAAAAGAGGGAAAGACTATTCCAATATTTTAAAAAGTAAAAATATCTATGAGATCAATGCTTTTCTCAGAGATGCCCATCCTGATGATCCCCGCCGGTCTGTACTGAAACCCAGGGTGATGGAAATGATGACGCAATACATTAAAGATGCCCATCCTGCAGACCAAAAAGTAAAAGACATGCAGGAAATGCTTGCCCTGCTGAAAAGAAGACCGTCTACAAAGATCAGTTTTGACGAAATGAACGCCATTATCAAGCAGAAACAGATCGCCAAATATAAGGCAGAACTTGCAGCCAAACAGTCTACAGTGGTCTATACACCAAGTACTACTCAAAATGCTTTCGTTGTTAATACATCCGCGAATGTTGCGGTCCCGAACGCCGAAGCAGAGGAATTTAATATGTTGATGGCTGTAAATCCTGTGGAGCATAAAAATAAAACGGTAAAAATATTAAACTCACTGTTCGACAACGATCCAAACAGCAAAACAAGTATAGTTCTGATCAAAAACAATTCTGACTGTAATATCATTGTAAGAATGGACGGCGTTGGAACCACCAAATACAGGCTCGCTGTTCCTGCCCATGACGACAGTACAATTGTTATAGATAAGGGCCAGTATCTTTTCACAAGTCTCGTTTGTGGTGCCCAGTATGCATCTCAAAAAACAATCGAAAAGGCTATAATGGTTACTTTGGGAAGTTCTGCAACCCAGTAAGCATTTCCAAAATCTGTCGAAACCTGTCTTTATGTCTAAAAGGCAAGGTAATCTATGTAAAAATTGCTATTTTTGCAGGATTTTATAAATAACTCGATGGGCAAAAATAAATTAGCAAGATTCGCTGAAAACAAGATTTTACCAAATGTTATCCAACCTACAAGAGAGGATGCACTCAACGGTTTTCCGCTTAAAGGAAACTGGAGAAAGGATTTCTTTAAGAATGATCATCCGATTGTACTTGAATTGGGCTGTGGAAAAGGAGAATATTCTGTAGGACTTGCTAAAACTTTCCCTGAGAAAAATTTTATCGGGATAGATATTAAAGGAGCGAGGTTCTGGTTCGGAGCCAAGGAAGCTGTGGATAGCGGAATGAATAATGTAGCTTTTCTCAGAACACAGATTGAACTTGTAGATCATTTTTTTGCAGAAAATGAAGTTGATGAAATCTGGATCACGTTCCCTGATCCTCAGATTAAATACAAACGTACAAAGCACAGGCTTACTCATCCCGACTTTTTAGAACGCTACAAAAAATTCCTGAAACCTGGTGGAATTATCCATCTGAAAACGGATTCGGAATTCCTGCATGGCTATACACTGGGCTATTTGCAGGGCGCCGGCTATGAAATCATTACAGCCCACCACGACATTTATGGTGCTCCTGAATATGATCCGAACACGGAACATCTCAGAGACATAAAAACCTATTACGAAGAGCTTTTCTCAGCTAAAGGCAAAACAATAACCTATATAAAATTCCGCATAAGCTAATGGAATAACACAACAAATTGATGAAAAAAATTTTAACGACCCTCATCTTCCTGATCCTTGCTTCGGGCACTGTTTCGGCGCAGAAAAAACACAAAGACGTCTTAAAAAGCGTAAACATCAAGGAAATTGAAGAGTATCTTAAGAATGCACACCCTGATGATCCTAAAAGAGCTGTGCTGAAGCCTAAACTTATTGCCTTAAAGAATTCGGAATGGACAAAAGGTGCTAAAACCGCAAAACCTATGGAAGCAAGGCCAATAATGACTGATATCCCGAACAGGTTTTTGAGAAATTCAAACTCTAATGACGCGGAAGAGTTTAAAAGGCTCATCGCCGAAACCTCCGATCAGCACAAAGACAAAACGGTAAAGCTTCTGAATGCTATGTTTGATGAAGATATTACCAGTAAAGAGGCTGTACTTCTGTTTAGAAATAATTCGGACTGCAATATCATCCTGAGAATCGAAGGGAAAAATTTCTATAACCTGGCAGTTCCTGCACATGGTGAGAATTTTATCATTCTCAATAAGGGTTCTTATACCTTGAACAGTAATGTCTGTGATGTAAGATACTCCTCTCAGAAAGACATAAAAAAAAGTATATTTGTAGTAATTGAAAATCCTGGTACACCCAGATCTGATGTAAATAAAGATACAGCAAAAGATCAAATGGAAGCAGCACCGGCAAAACCTTCAAAAAAGAAAAGACAAAAAAATTAAACTGTATGAAAAAGCTAGCCGCTTTCTCCATCATTTCACTGAGCCTTGTAAGCTGTAGTTCAAGTTATAGCAGCTATCCTATAAGAACCTCTTATCCGTCAGCCTCCGGAAGCATTGGGAATTCCGCAGTAAATACAGAAAGGGAATATGCTGAGCTGATTAAAACCTATAAACCTGAAACGGCAGCCGTTTTAAATGATCTTCTTAATGAGGATTCTCCTTCCAACCCCAGCACTTCTATTTCAGTAGAAAATAAATCACCCTGCAATATGGTTCTTACTGTAAGCAGCAGTGGCTTCTTTAAAAAGATTCCGATAGGTTCAGGTAAAGTGGGCTACACAATGGTCCCTAAAAACAAAAATTACAGACTCTCCGGAATGCTCTGTAATTCCTCTTATGATTCTACAAAGTACATCACAACTTCTTACGCTATAAAGATCAGCAATTAAATAAACCCCGTTCAATTGAGCGGGGTTTTATTATATCGAGATATGAAAAAAAACGCTGGACAAAAATCCAGCGTTTTTCCTATATTAAAGAAAATCTTTAATTATTCAGCATCGAAATCAGTATCTGTTTCAGCAGACACTTTTTCTCCTTCTTCTTTAGATTTTTCTTTATCAGCTTTTCTTTGAGACTGTCCTTCTTTGATAGAATCAGAAACAATGTTCAAGATCATATCGATAGATTTAGAAGCATCATCGTTTCCTGGGATAACGAAGTCTACTTTTCTAGGATCAGAGTTTGTATCAACAATACCGAAAACTGGAATACCTAATTTCTTAGCTTCAGTTACAGCGATATGTTCTCTCATGATATCTACAACGAAGATCGCAGAAGGAAGACGAACCATGTCAGAGATAGAACCTAAGTTTTTCTCTAGGTTAGCTCTTTGTCTGTCAACCTGTAATCTTTCTTTTTTAGATAAAGTTTCGAACGTACCGTCTTTTTTCATTTTGTCGATATGGTTCATTTTCTTTACAGCCTTTCTGATTGTAACGAAGTTCGTTAACATACCACCAGGCCATCTTTCTGTAATATAAGGCATATTAAGTTCAGCAGCATGTTTTGCAACTACTTCTTTCGCCTGCTTTTTAGTAGCTACGAAAAGAACTTTTTTACCTGCAGAAGTTAATTTTTCTAAAGCACTACAAGCTTCGTCTAATTTAACTGCTGTTTTATGTAAGTCTACAATGTGAATACCGTTTTTCTCCATAAAAATGTATGGAGCCATATTTGGATTCCACTTTCTGGTCATGTGACCGAAGTGTACGCCAGCCTCTAGAAGGTCTTTTACATTTGCTTTTGCCATGTTTTCTGTTTTTGTTAGTTTACTTTCCGTCTTTTAAACAATCAACAACTTCTTTAGATGGGAGAAGTGTTTGGATGCTAAACGTAACGGGCAATTTGCTTTAGGCTTTAGGCATTAAGCTGCAAGCTTCAAGCGAGTTAAAAAGTTTAATAAGTTTTTCAAATAGCTTATTGCATATTGCTTTAAGCCTGCCGCAGTTCTTAACGTTTTGAGAACTGGAATCTCTTTCTTGCTTTTTTCTGACCTGGCTTCTTTCTTTCCACCATTCTTGCGTCTCTTGTAAGTAAACCAGCTGGCTTCAAAGCTAATCTGAATTCAGCATTGATTTCACATAAAGCTCTTGAAATACCTAATCTGATAGCTTCTGCCTGACCTGTATTACCACCACCGAAAACATTTACGGTAACGTCATACTGACCAACAGTTTCAGAAAGGATAAACGGTTGGTTCAACTTGTAAACCATCACGTCTGTAGAGAAATAAGTTGCAGCATCTTTACCGTTTACTGTAATAACACCAGAACCTGGTCTTACATAAACTCTTGCTACAGAAGTTTTTCTTCTTCCGATTTTGTGAACTATAGACATAATTAATTATTTAAATTCGTTAACATTAATTGTTTTAGGCTGTTGAGCTTCATGTTTGTGCTCAGTTCCTTCATACAGATAAAGGTTCTTCAATAAAGCAGATCCTAATCTGTTCTTTGGCAACATACCTTTCACAGATTTTTCCAACACTTTTAAAGAATCTTTCTTCTGAAGTTCAGCCGCAGTCATAGACTTCTGTCCACCAGGGTAACCTGTATGCCAGATGTAAGTCTTATCAGCCCACTTATTTCCGGAAAGCGTAATTTTCCCAGCATTCAAAACGATCACGTTATCACCACAATCTACGTGAGGTGTAAAGTTCGTTTTGTGCTTACCTCTCAAAATCTTTGCAACCGTAGAAGCTAGTCTTCCTAACGGCTGTCCTTCAGCGTCTACCACAACCCATTCTTTATTAGCAGTAGCTTTGTTCGCTGAAACAGTTTTGTAACTTAATGTATTCACACGTTTTAGTTAAAGATTAAACATAATTTTCCCCTAAAAGGGTGTGCAAAGGTACAAATTATTTTTGTAACCCAAAAACATATTTTATTTAATCTGCCCTATCTCAGAATTCATATTATTAAACTGCTTTATTTGGCACAGAACTTGTAAAATGATTGGCCGATGAAAAAAACATTTCGAAGATTCTAAAAACACTGATGATAAAGTAAAGAGTTTATTCATTAAACTCTTACTTTATTAATTTTATATTAAAGGTTATCCTAAAAACTTATTGATATGATTATTTTATGTGGCGAAATATTTATATTTGCGTCCAAACCATAGTCCTAGTATCCATGAGCCACGGAAAAATCAGAGAAGACAAAAACTGCCTCAACTGCGGGCATCATGTTGAAGAAAGATTCTGCCCACACTGCGGACAGCAAAATATCGAAAGCCGCCATCCTTTTTACTATTTATTCACTCATTTTTTTGAAGATTTCACACATTATGACGGCCAGTTCTGGGGGACCATGAAAAATCTGCTTTTTAAGCCGGGAAGACTTACAAAGATTTATCTGGAAGGAAAAAGACAGCAGTTTGTCCCTCCGGTAAAACTTTACATCTTTATCAGTTTTGTTACCTTTCTCTTTATTTCATTTCAGATAACAGATCTGAACTTCGGAAAGGAAAATTCCCGCCAGGCAAAAGAAATCAATAAAGAGATTCAAAAAGAAGCCGCTAAGAATAAAGCTGTAAACGAGGCTTTACAGTCTCCGGAAATCATAAAGGCAGATTCCCTTACCGGTGGAATGCTGACACGTGCAATAGATTCCAGCCAGGTTAAAAGTACAGCTCAGGATGATGTAGATGTTGAAAATATATTTAAAGAGAATAAGAGCATTACAAAATCTTTAGGCTTACAGTCTATGGAGGATTTTGATAAGAAAGAGCAAAAGAACGGGCACAAATATCAGACTTTCCGTCCTTTCGTGGCTAAGATCTTTGAGCTGGAAGAAAAAGGTCATTCTCCTAATGAGATTACTAATATGTTCATTAAGAGCTCAGTTCACAATCTGCCAAAAGCCCTCTTCATATACCTTCCTTTGTTTGCTTTTCTGCTTTGGATATTTCACAGTAAAAAAAAGTGGTGGTATTTTGATCATGGTGTTTTTACCCTCCATTACTTTTCTTTTTTATTACTGCTCACCCTCCTTCTTTTTGTACTGAATAAGGTGTTCAGCTATTTTGATGAAACAAACAGCTTTCTCATTATTATGAAATGGTTACTCACTACAGGTGCTATTGTTTATGCAGGATGTTATTTTTTTGTCGCGCATTATAAGACCTACCGCACGCATCCTGCCCTGACTATTTTAGTAGGTGCCATTTTGTTCTTTATCAACACCGTTTTATTTACGTTCTTATTAATGGGCTTAGGAGTTGTCAGCTTCTTACTAATGCATTAACTGCGCAAAGATTTGTTCGCTCTGAAACTAGCAATTAAGTAATATGCTACAAAAACCGTAGAAAACTTCAGGATAGACGGAATGGCAAGCTCAAGATTGAACAGGAATGTTCCAATTAACACCAAAATGCCCATTGCAACAAAGGAAATACCTAATTTTTGTGGCAGTGTAAAATTGGGTGTATCCAGGTAATAAGCAATTCCCCATGCTATTCCAAAGGACAGGGCATAATATATATCAAGACCGATATTATCCGAACTGTAAAAAAAATAATTGATAAGGAAACTAAGAACAGTTCCTAAAGCAAAGTACATCAAAGCCTTTTTCATACTATATATATTATGGTGCAAAAATAAAGAATTTACTTGTGATTATTAAACGAATGATTGTTAAGTTGGGAAAATAACAACCTGCCACTTACAAACAACTTCCTTAAAATCAAATCATTAAACAAAACCAAAAGGTTCTTATTTTATTATTATATTTGGAAATTCAGAAATTTTCTAGATTTTTTATGGAAACCCAAAAATATACTCCAACCAACAAAGTGAGAATTGTAACAGCCGCGTCATTATTTGACGGACACGATGCTGCGATCAATATCATGCGCCGTGTGATCCAGGGAACAGGATGTGAAGTGATTCACCTTGGCCACGACAAATCAGCTGAGGAAGTTGTTAATACAGCAATCCAGGAAGATGCCAATGCCATTGCACTAACCTCATACCAAGGCGGACACAATGAATATTTTAAATATATCTACGACCTTTTAAGAGAAAAAAACTCTCCGCAGATCAAAATTTTCGGTGGCGGTGGCGGTGTAATCCTGCCGGAAGAAATTGAAGATATTATGTCTTACGGAATCGACAGAATTTATTCTCCGGATGACGGTCGTGAACTCGGCTTACAGGGAATGATCGATGATCTGGTGAAAAGGTCTGACTTCGCAACAGGAAAAGATATAACAGCCGGTGATCTGGATTCAATCAGTTTTGAAAATTCCACAAGCATTGCTAAAGTTATTTCTGCCGTTGAAAACTTTTCTGAGGAAAAACCTGAGCTGGTAAAAGCGATTGACGAAAAATCAAAAGATCTAAATATCCCGATCATCGGTATCACAGGTACTGGTGGAGCAGGAAAATCTTCATTAACAGATGAACTGGTAAGACGTTTTATCCGTTCAAATCCTGATAAAAAAATTGCCATTATTTCCATTGACCCTTCTAAAAAGAAAACAGGAGGCGCCCTTTTGGGAGACAGAATCCGTATGAATGCGATCAATGACCCTAGAGTTTATATGCGTTCAATGGCGACCAGAGAAAACAACGTTTCCGTTTCACCGTTCATTCATTCTGCACTGAATGTCTTGAAGCTGGCTCATCCTGATGTGATCATTCTGGAAACATCAGGTATCGGACAGTCCGGTTCGGAAGTCTCTGACTTTGCCGATGTTTCAATGTACGTGATGACACCTGAATATGGAGCGTCTACACAGCTGGAAAAGATCGACATGTTGGATTATGCTGATTTGGTGGCTTTAAATAAATCTGACAAACGTGGCGCTTTAGATGCGCTTCAGGCAGTTAGAAAACAGTTCCAGAGAAACCATTTATTGTGGGAAAGTCCGTTGGATGATATGCCGGTTTATGCGACAAAAGCATCCCAATTTAATGACCACGGAACCACTGAGCTATACAACAGGTTGGTTGAAAAAGTAAATGATAAATTTTCAGGTTTAAACCTGCAAGGTTTTATTGAGCAGGAAATTACAGACGAAGTAACGATCATTCCTCCAAAAAGAGTTCGTTATTTATCTGAAATTGTTGAAAATAACAGACAATACGATGCTAATGTTGCGAAACAGGCTGAATTAGCAAGAAAAATGTATCACATTGAAGGGGTGAAAAAATTCCTTAGCAATGAAACTTTAGATGCAGAATACCAAAAAGCGGAAAAAGATCTTCAGCAGGAAAACATTGACTTCCTGAAAACCTGGGATGATACAAAAAAGGCTTTCCATGAAGAATTTTATTCTTATTTCGTAAGAGGAAAGGAAATTAAGGTGGAAACTTCAACGGAATCTTTATCTCACTTAAGAATTCCGAAGATTGCTTTACCCAAATACACGGACTGGGGTGATCTGATCCAATGGAAGGGACAGGAAAATCTTCCGGGAGCATTCCCTTACACCGCAGGAATTTATCCTTTCAAAAGAACCGGAGAAGATCCTACAAGAATGTTCGCCGGAGAAGGAGGTCCTGAAAGAACCAACAGACGATTCCATTACGTTTCTGCGGAAATGGATGCAAAACGTTTATCCACAGCGTTTGACTCTGTAACTTTATATGGACAGGATCCAGCTTTACCACCGGATATTTATGGTAAAATCGGGAATGCGGGAGTTTCTATCGCAACTTTAGATGATGCTAAAAAATTGTATTCCGGATTTGATCTGGTGAATGCAATGACTTCTGTTTCCATGACCATTAACGGTCCTGCTCCAATGCTGCTGGCTTTCTTTATGAATGCAGCCATTGACCAGAATGTTGAAAAATATATTGCTGAAAAGGGTTTAGAATCTAAACTAGAAGCTGTTTTAAAGGCAAAATTTGATGACAAAGGTTTAGAAAGACCAAAATATAACGGAGAACTTCCTCCTTCCAACAATGGTTTAGGATTAAAGTTATTGGGGATCACAGGAGATGAAGTTATTCCAGCTGATGCTTATGCTGAAATTAAAGCTAAAACGATCGCAACAGTTCGCGGAACGGTTCAGGCTGATATTTTAAAAGAAGATCAGGCTCAGAACACCTGTATCTTCTCTACTGAATTTGCCCTTCGTTTGATGGGTGATGTTCAGGAATATTTTATCACGGAAAAAGTAAGAAACTTCTACTCTGTTTCTATTTCAGGATATCACATTGCAGAAGCAGGCGCGAATCCGGTTTCCCAGCTGGCATTTACGTTGGCAAACGGTTTCACGTATGTGGAATATTATTTGTCAAGAGGAATGGATATCAATGATTTTGCCCCAAATTTATCATTCTTTTTCTCCAACGGTATCGACCCTGAATATTCAGTGATCGGCCGTGTAGCAAGAAGAATCTGGGCAAAAGCTATGAAGCTGAAATACGGTGCAGATGAAAGAAGCCAGATGCTGAAATACCATATCCAGACTTCAGGCCGTTCGCTTCACGCGCAGGAAATTGATTTCAATGATATCAGAACAACGCTTCAGGCACTTTATGCAATCTATGATAACTGTAATTCTCTTCACACCAACGCTTACGACGAGGCTATTACAACACCGACTGAGCAGTCTGTAAGAAGAGCAATGGCGATTCAGCTGATCATTAATAAAGAATTAGGATTGGCTAAAAATGAAAATCCACTTCAGGGTTCATTTATTATTGAAGAACTGACGGATCTTGTGGAAGAAGCAGTTTATGCGGAATTCGACAGAATTACGGAAAGAGGCGGTGTGCTTGGCGCCATGGAGACTATGTACCAGCGTTCCAAGATCCAGGAGGAATCGATGCACTATGAGTGGCTGAAGCACACCGGAGAATACCCTATCATCGGTGTAAATACTTTCTTAGGAAAAGACGGTTCTCCAACGGTTCGTCCGGGAGAAGTCATCCGTTCTACTGAGGAAGAAAAGCAGGTTCAGATCGAAACTTTACATAATTTCCAGAAATCTAATGAAGACAGATCTGCAGAAGCTTTAAAACAATTGCAGTATGCAGCCATCAACCAGCAAAACTTGTTTGCCGTAATGATGGATGCCGTGAAATACTGTTCTCTCGGACAGATTACCAATGCTCTGTTTGAAGTGGGCGGTAAGTACAGAAGAAATATGTAGGCCCGTGTCGGGCAGACAGTTTTTACTACTGTTTTAAATTATAAATTAAACCTCAAGGAAATTTCTTTGAGGTTTTTTTGTATTTTTAATCTAAAGTTGACGATGATGAAAAAAGAATTTCAGATTTCAAATCCATGCAGTGAAAACTGGGACAAAATGCAGCAGGCTCCGGGAGGGAAATTTTGTGACCTATGCTCAAAAAAAGTGTATGATCTTACCGGCAAAACGGATGAAGAAATCCATATATTACTAAGTTCCAATCCATCTGTATGTGGAAAAATACAGAAGAGCAGATTATATATTGATGAAGAAAAAACAAAAATAAATTACCCGCTTTTTCAACTTCCATTTCGTAAAATTGCCAGCGGAATATTCATTGCCGCAATGTTCACTTCCAGTCTCAATGGACAATCCAAAACAAGAGACACTCTTAGAACATTAGAAATTGGTGTGATCATTTATGCCGCACCATCCGACTCACAGGATACTCCGGATAAAGACAGAGAATTTTACAGACCTAAAACAAAAACAGTGAAATTTAACATTTCAGGAAACAAAGAAATAGCACGGAAGTATAAAAAAACAAGTATTCTTACTCTTTCAAAAAAATATTCCACTTATTCCTATTTTTCCGGTGAAATCGGAATTTCTGAAGAAGACATCAGCTTCAAAAACATCTATGTTTTCGAGGATGAATCCAATAAAAGTAAGCTGTTTTTATTTGCCAACAGCAGACGTTCAAAAGAAGACAGTCCATTAAACTTAAATATTGACAAAGCTCAAAATATAGATTTTGACCCGGATAAGAGAAATACCCTATATTTCTTAGACGGTGAGGAAATTTCTTATGAGGATTATGATAAAAATAAAAATGATTCCGATATAGAGTCTTATTTTTTATCAGAAGCCTATGCTGAAGAACTTCTTGGGAAAACTTATAATCTTCAATACGGAGTTGTCTTATCATACCGCAGAAGAAATTAAGATCAGGAGCCGGATCGGAGAAGAAGTTACTACTGCATTTATAATTTCCGACAGGTTTTTATCTTCAATATTTACTATGTTTGCGATATGAAGCCAAAAGCCGTATTCAACTGGAGCAGCGGAAAAGATTCTGCTCTTGCCCTTTATAAAACCTTACAGGAAAACCGTTCTGAAGTCACTACACTGCTGACCAGCATTAATAAAGAATTCCAGAGAATTTCCATGCATGGTGTTCATGTATCGCTTCTGGAAAAGCAGGCGGAAAGTATAGGGCTGCCTTTGATTAAAATGGAGCTTCCCAAAGAGCCGTCTATGGAAGAATACCGTGAAATTATGGGTAAAACGATGTCAGACATTCAGGCTATGGGTATCACGCAGTCTGTTTTTGGGGATATTTTCCTGGAAGACCTCCGAAAATACCGTGAAGACCAGCTGAATTCAATAGGAATGGAAGCTGTATTTCCACTTTGGAAGCAAAATACAACCGACCTCATCCACGAATTTCTTGATCTTGGCTTCAAAACGATTGTGACATGTGTGAATGAAACTTATCTGGACAAAAGTTTTGCAGGAAGAATTATCGACCAGGATTTCATCAATAATCTTCCTGAAAATGTTGATCCATGTGGAGAAAACGGAGAATTCCATACGTTTACTTTTGATGGGCCTATCTTTAAAACTCCTGTTTCCTTTGAAATCGGCGAAACTGTAAAGAAAACCTATCCTAAGCCGAAAGCCGGCCCGGAAGAGGAAGCCGGCGAATATGTTTTCTGGTTCTGTGATCTGATTCTGAAATAGAATATTATTTATACCTGCAATTTAATCCCCAGGCCTAATTTTCCTGTTATTTTCTAACATTTATACCATTTCAACATCTTTTCAGTGGTTTCCTGAGACAAAAGAAGCTCTGATCTTTTGTAATTATTATAAAATTACAGCTATTGCCCACGAACGACCTTAGCTTAGCACAAATTTTGCTTCTCTTTGAGACTTCAAAGGATTTTCTTACATTTAAATATGTATCAGTCCTAGTCAGTAACTTTTAATATAAAACACCTGTGATAAAAAATTTTTCCTTCCTTCTGCTTTTCTGCTTTTTGTTTTCATGCAAAACTGAAACTCTAAAAAAACCGGTTGACAAAAATGTAATTATTGATTCCACAATCACAGTTTTTCAAAAAACACTTTTAGAGCAGCAGATTGATTCTGTATTTAAAAAATATAATTTCAACGGAAGTATTGCCGTATTTAAAGATTCGCTGCAGCTGTACAGGAAAGAAAACGGCTATTCAGATTTCAGGAATAAAGTAAAGATCGACAGCAATACGGTTTTTGCTATTGGGTCTGTAAGCAAACAGTTTACAGCTACTCTTATTCTTCTCCAGATGGAACAGGGAAAGCTGAATGTTAGTGATAAAGCATCCAAATATCTAAAAACATTTCAGACCAAAGAATATGAGAATATCACTATTCATCAGCTTTTAAATCATACTTCGGGATTAAATACTTTCGGAGGAAAGCTGATGTTTAAAAGCGGTTCGGATTTTTTCTATTCCAATGACGGTTTTAATGCACTTGGACAAATTGTAGAAGCTGTTTCAGGAAAGTCATACGATGAAAATGTTATGGAACTTTTCAAAAAAGCGGGGATGAAAAATTCTTCCACAGGAAATATCTTTGAGGGTAAGAATTTTGCAGGTGCTTATTTGGGAAATGCTGCAAAATCTGCGGCCGTTCCGAATATGCCCAAAAGATTGGGAGGAAAAGATATAGGAACTCCGGCGGGCGGCATTCTTTCAACCATAGAGGATCTCCACCTCTGGAATAATGCTATTTATAGCGGAAAAATCCTCAAAGCTGAAACTTTAAAGCAGTTTGTTTCCAAAAGCTCGGAAAGGCATCATGCCATTTTAGGAAAGATGGGCTATGGCTATGGCATTATGATCAATATCGGAAGCCCTGAAAGTTATTTTCACAGCGGCTATGTAAAGGGCTCTCCTTCTCTGAATATTTATTACCCGCAAACCAAAACATCTGTTATTATTTTATCCAATATTGCGGATGAAGAAAAGGGGAAAAGTTCAACTTTCAGGCCTCATGTGGAAGTTAAAAAGATTACGGACAATCTTGAGAATACTTTGCTACAGCTCAAAGCAAAACACTAATTTATTTAACCAGAATTCGGATAAGAAAATTAAGATTGAGGTACCGGAAGCCGAAAGAGGGGCAGGAAGTTACTATTGGACTGGTAGCTGCCTCGAATATCAATTGTCAGCGGGCTGAAGAAAATTCTGCATCCTTTTCAGGGTCTTCTTATGTTCAAAAAAATTGAATAGGGTAAAAATTACAAAGGTCTGCAGGACAAAGGGAATAAGCAGTGTAATAATTGTTCCGGCTATTTCGGATGTATTTTGCGTTCTGAAAAACTGGTAAGCATAATGCCCGGTTTTCCCAACAATCTGCAACATAGAAATTGTACATATTGCCATCAAACCTGTATTCTGCTGGTATGAGGTGTAAAAACATTTTCCTTTATATTTAAAATCCGTCCGCATATATTTCCAGATTTTAATGTTTAATAACCATACCAGCCCTACCATCAATAAAAACAGTCCATTCAGCAGCCTGAAAAATATGGCGTATTCTTCCTGATTTTTTGAAAAATAAATCAGCAGCAGGTTAATTCCAAAGAAAACAAGACCTATTATAAGAGATTTTTTCAGGAGTATATTAAATTTTTCTTTAACGATCTTTTTTACAATTAATGGAATCTCTACAGGAGAAAACAGAAAGTAACTTACCATTTTAAATTCTCCGTCCCATGATTTTTTTACGCTCAGAAATGCATCCTCAAAATTCAGATTTTTACGGAGCTGGATGTCTGCAATCTGGGAGATCATATGGTCTTTCACTTCCACTAAAATATCAAGCGGGAGCTGCTGAAAAATAAGATAATCTGTCACCTGATTTTCCTGTGTTTTGGTCATCATATGTTAAAAATGGTATTGAGGTTGAGCAAATAGCTTTTCATTTCGTTTTCCTGAACTGCCTGGTGTTTCTTTCCCTTTTCTGTCAGGAGATAATATTTACGGTCTCTACCGTTGATCTTTTGGATTTCTGAGATGATCATCCCTTCATTTTCCAATTTGTGAAGGATTGGATACAAAGCACCTTCGGTCATCTCAAGTTCACCTTCTGTAAGTTCTTTTGCACGTTGGGTTATCTGATAGCCATACATTTTCACTTCTTTCGAAAGCAGTTTCAAAATAATGTTTTGGAGTGTTCCTTTGTAAAGACTGTTCTTTTTCAAAAATCTTGTTTTTATACCTTTCAAATTTATGCATAATTTTCTTATGTATTAAATTTTGCTAAAAAATATTTATTTTGCTGTATGAAAAAAATGTATTTCATCGCTATCTACCCTCCGCTGGATACCATTGATGAAGTAAAGGTGTTCAAACAAGATCTTGCTATGAATTACGACAATTCAAAAGCATTAACGAATGATGCACATATTACTTTATTATCACCTTTTGACAGAGATCAGGAGCTGGAAAGTGACATTCATGCTGCTTTTCAGAAGATAGATACGGACATTCCTCCCTTTGAAATCATACTGAATGGTTTCGGAAGTTTTCCTAATCCAAAAAATGCGGTCATTTTTGTCCAGCCTGAAGCCAACGAAAATTTAAATTTACTCCACCAGAGGATCAGGCAGCATTTCAGCTTTGGTAAGAAATCTTTTACCCCTCACATGACGGTTGGTTACAGAAATCTTAGTTTTGATAACTATCTGAAAGCATGGGAGATTTATAAAAATAAAGAATACAAAACTAAATTCTTAGTCGAAAAAATCCTGCTTCTCCGTCATGACGGAAAATGGATTCCTATTGCTGAGAAGCAATTAAAATAAGGACCCATCAAACTTTATCACAATTCAGTAAAAAAGATTTATAAACCCTATCTTTGAACCATGATTTCAGAGAAGATAATTTTAGGGATTGATCCCGGAACAGCGATTATGGGTTTCGGCATTATTTCCGTGACCAAAAGTAAAATGGAAATGATTTCCATCCACGAACTGATCCTGAAAAAGTATCCTAACCACGAAACCAAACTGAAATATATCTTTGATAAGACATTGGCTCTGATCGATGAATATCATCCTGATGAAGTAGCTCTGGAAGCCCCATTTTATGGGAAAAACGTACAGAGTATGCTTAAACTCGGCCGCGCACAAGGCGTTGCAATGGCCGCAAGCCTGTACAGAAATATTCCCATCACGGAATATTCTCCTAAAAAGATCAAGATGGCCATCACCGGGAACGGAAATGCCAGCAAAGAACAGGTAGCCGGAATGCTTCAGAATCTTTTAAAACTGAAAGAATTTCCCACCAAATATTTAGATGCCTCGGATGGTTTAGCCGTTGCAGTCTGCCACCATTTTAACTCCGGAACTATTGCGGATACAAAATCCTACAGCGGATGGGACAGTTTTTTGAAGCAGAACCCGGGGAGGGTGAAGTAATCATGTATTTGCAAGTAAATTTTAAAATAAAACCACTGTTTTCACAGTGGCTATTTATGGGTGCGAACATCTCGCTCGCGCCAGCTAGTTTTTTAGGCTTTCAATCACAATGTTCCGTTCTCAATTTCATACTCATCATTTCCGTTCAAATACCTATATAACACAATCTTATCATTAGGACTTCCACATAATTCCAAATTAGTTGTATGGGCATTATAATAAGATTTTGTCATTTGCAAAACAATAATAATCACATTTTTAAGCTTATTTTCATATAAAATATAGTTTGATTTTTTCTTTAATACTTCTTGACTAAAAACCAGCTTGTTCAGATAATCATTCATATAAGGTTTTACATTTCCTAGTTTGTTTTTTATATCGAGTGAACTTGGCAAAATAAAATCACCGCTGACCATTGTATCGTTAACTATCTTTGTATAACATTTACTATTGCTACATTTTGATAAATTTTTAACATTAATATTTAATGTAATTAATGATATATTTTTAGATGTATCTATTTCATCATGATTTACTGTTTTTTTATGATTTATATTTAAAAATTTAAAATCAGCATTATATATTATTTTGACAACTTCTATATCCTGTGCAAAAGAAAAAATTGAGCAGAATAGAGATAATATGAAATAAATTTTATTGTACATTTTTATTTTTCTTTTAAGCTTTTAGGTTTTAAAAAACTTCCTTTTCCAGTATAATCTCCTGTAACAATTATCCTAAATTGAGATTTACCTATCGTTCCTGAAGCCGAAGCACCATTACCATTCAAATTATGCCCAGATTTAACTTGCTTATAAGCGTCTTTAAGTATTGAACTGGTATTAGAATAGTTAGGATTGGACATTTTATCATAACTATCGGCATAGTTCATTACACCACCATCATTCTCCCCCTGTCCTAAGGTATGCCCCATTTCGTGAGCTCTAGTTTTATTATTTGCAACAGAACTTTTATTAGCAATATATTTTCCACCTTTCGTTCCTCCACCTCCCTGATTTTCTGCATGTTCTTTAGCAGCGTCAGCTCCAGCTATAGCGCTAAACCAGTTATTATAGCCAGTATCAGACAATTCTTTTACTGAATTTCCTATAGGATCAGCAGCAGCTAATTCATCAGCTTTTTGACCTTCATCAGCAACACTTCCTTTTAAATCAAAATTTACTGTATATTCTATGCCGTCTGCTGTAGTATATGCTCCTCCTAATTTATTCCATTCAGCTAAAGCTCCTTTGTTTTTATCATAACTATCTTGATTTTGATAATAATAATTACCTTCTATTGTAATGGTATGCTTTTCGTGATCTACTCTTATCCCCCAATCTCTACCATCAGGATCTATAAATTTAACAGGATTATTTGCAGCATACATCATTGGATTGAGTTCAGGATGCTTTTCCGCGAGCGGATCCACAACACCCCATCTTCCAAGATCTGGCATATAAAACCTCGCTCCATAATCATACATTCCTGTCTCCTGAAGCTCCTTGCCATTGTACTTATACTGGTAACTGTAATTCCCAGGTAAACTGTTATAGCTGCTATGCTTTAATCCAAATGGATAGTAATTGTTCTCTTCAACTACTTCCAGGCCTGTACCATTATTAAAGTAGCTCAATCTTACATTTCCTAAATGATCAATATAATTATAAATATACTTATTTTTTTCAAAATCAAAATAACCCTCTGGTGTCGGTACAAACTTTAATGTTGGAACCGTAGGAACTGTTGAGCCAAATGATTCCAGATTATTATATTGAAAACCATCTAAATAGTCCGTATTCTTTTCCGCACCCATTTGTATATATCTCTTCGAAACTTTTGTTCCGTCAGCTCTATAAGTATAATAGGTGTCATTGGTAGAATTAAAAAATATTGTTTCCGTAATACTGCTTGGTAGATTTAGGAAATTATACGTAATAATCATTTTGTTTTTATCGGGATTACCCGTCATATTTCCATTTGCATCATACTGCATAGTACCTCCTTTATATCCGCCAATAGATGGTACAAGATCCTTAACAGATGTAAGTCTATTTCCCTGATAGGTGTAATTAAGGTTGTTAAGAAAATTTGCGGCAGTATTTCCCTCCATCAATTCAGAAGATCTTTTTAAACTAGTAATATTACCGTTCAGGTCATATTCTATTTTCTCAAAATATTCTTTCGCAGAAGGATTGCTGTCTTTCTGATAAAAACCTGCTGAAAGCCTATTTAAGCTATCGTAAACATAGCCGTATCTTCTCAGGTGATCATTAGGTGCAGTAGCAGTTCTCCAGTCTACCTCGGCGATATTCCCATTATACCTCGGCATTACTTTCAAATCAGGAAAATCGGTATTGGGCGTTTCCAATCCTTCAACCTGATTGTATTTGATTTTATAACCAAAAATATCAGTTCCCAAGTTTGCTGGATCATTAATCTTAGTCATCCAGCCTCTGATGTTGTACTTGTAATCTATACTTTGAAGTGGTGATGCAACATTTGTACCTCCGACTTTTTTATTTTCCAGCTGAGAGAGTTCATTATACTTATTCTGAGCCAGATATTCAACAGGGTTGCTTCCTATCTGATGGGTATGCGTCAGAAGCCTGTTCTGGGAATCATAAGTGAATTTTTCCACAATGCCCTTTTCAGGATCCGTGATAAGTCTTCTGTGATAGGTATTGGTCTGAAGGACGATTCCCGCAAAATCGAGCTTATGATTAACGACAGTATATCCTCCCAAATGGTTGTTACTTCTTGAGCCTATATTTCTTCCTTTGGTATCATACCAGATAAAGTTCTTTGTCCATTTGTCATCTTCTATATTTTTGACATAGGAAGCGGTAAGCATTCCTTTAGTCGTTCGCGAATTGGCCGGGTTATCAGTCAAAAGCTCCTGTGCAAATACATTGGTGACTGCGGAGGCTCCGGGAGGATAGGTATCATAATAATTAACGCTCAATATAGACTGGATATCTGAAGGAAAATAATTATTGCTGTAGTAAACCGTCATCCCACTTTTAGCAAAACCTGTGGCATGTCTGGATTCAATAATTACTAAGTCTTTAATTAAATTCTGTAAAGCAGCTCTTTCTCCTGCTGAAATAATTCCTGTAAGGATCACTCTTCCAAATGTATCATATTTGGTCATGAGCCACTTATTTTGTGCATCCATTACAGCATCCTGAGTAAGAATCAATCTATCAGCTTTATCATACACCATATATTCCCAGCCCTTTCCTGGAAGTTTTTTTTCTACTAGTCTGCCCTTGCCATCATAACGGTATTGATAGTACAGGTTTTCCATTGTAGCAGATTCTACAGTGGGAGCTGATGCCAAAGGAGGTATCACAAATGCCAGCTGATCATACTCATTATAAACATAATAGGTGTCTGTGTTCTGTGTAGCATTCAATACTTTTCTAACGAGTAAAACCTGTCCTTTACCGTTTTTGAATTCTATGGTTTTGTTGCCGTCTTCATCAGTTACCATGTTTTTGTATAATTGGGAAGGCTGGAAATATTGAAGGAGCTGAACAGAAGTTTGGGTCCTGCCTTCAACCCACGTGGTCGAGGTTTCGTATTTTCTTACATAATCTTCTCCAATATTGGTATCATAATCAAATTTAACAGGTTTAGCGGTCCAGTCGTTACCCACCTGAACTTGTTGCTGGATTCGATCTAATGGAGAGTTTTCTAGTATTTTCTCAGCATAGATCTTTTCTGATCCATAAATCCCGGGCTGGGCAGCATTGACCAGAGGGGTAGGAACGATAGCACCATTCAGGGTGCCTGCTTGAGGAACCGGTAAGTAGTCTTTTACCTGTCTTCCAAACTGATCGTATTCAATATGGGTAACCACATCTCTTCCAAGAGGCGACGCTTTTACGTTAACAATCTGTTTGGGCCTTCCCAATCCATCAAAATACTGGACGGTTTCGGAAGACTTTGTTGGTGTGGTTCCGTTGTAGTCCAAATAGGTTTTGGATTGGATATAGTTTTCTCCCTGGGTAAGCTGGGCCTGCACTGAATGAGTGATCAGCAACAGCCCGATGGGAATGATTATTTTTTTCATGTCTGTGTTAGTTTTTGTAATTGTATTTGTATTCTTTCAATACTTTTCCATTGACATCAATCATTTTTTCCAAACGGTTAGCAGTGTCATACTTGTAAAACTCTTTGATTCCAGACGGTGGTGTGATGCTTCTTACCCCAATTAGTGGATCGTAAGTATAGGTACTGATCTGGTAACCTGATAAAGCTGGATTATTTCTGAAGGCATCTAATGCAGATAAGAGCAATGTTTCATCATTATTTGGTGCTGCCTGGGCATCCGTATCGGAAGCAGTAACAATACCTGAGATCAAGTTTTCTACCTGACTGTAAGTTGCTCCTACTATTTTTGCAATAGGCTGGGTTTTGTTGTAACCCCAAATAATGGTTGTTGAAATGCCATCTTTAGTGGTATATTGCTGTATATTTCCTTTAGAATCATAGCTGTCATAAGTAACTTGAGTAGCTATATTAGTAATGGCTTGGAGATCAAATGTTTTTTGAGCTAATGGTAACATTAAATTCCCAGCCTGTGTTGTAGGTATTGAAGTAGGATAAATAGTCTCAGTTTTACCAATAGTTTTATTATTCTCTTTCGTTTCTGTAATTACAGAAATTCCAGTCATATTTCTAGATTCCATTAAGCTGTTATTGACATCTTGAGCATACGAGTAATTTTGGGATATTTCAGTATTATCAGATGTTATATTATTTTCTTTAGTACGGTTTAAATGCTTAACGCTATCATAAAAATATTCAGTAGTACTTTTTACCTGAACATTATTTAGGAAATCAGTAACTACTTTCTTTTTAATTGCTGACGAATTCATATATTTTTTATACCCCTGTACCCAAACCCCAGAAAGATGGTTAAAAGTGACATAGTTGTTATTATCCTTTATATTGTTAGGATTATAATCAATATTATCATTATAAACATATTCTGTTTTTCTTAAAGGATTTAAAGAGCTCTCAGGATATATCGTTTCGGTTTTCAATTGACCTCTTAAAATGCTTCGATCAATTCCATATAAATTCCTGAAATTTTTATACAAATTTTCAGGTGATACCTGATTGATTGTATTGTATTTTTTTAAATTACCAGCATCAGGATTTAAGCTATCTGGGTAATCTTCATAATTGGTAAAGTTATACTCTGTATAGCCCTTGCCCGCATTTATTTCAAAAACTCTTTGATAGCCTACATTATAACTATCTAAACTGTTTTGTTGTACATTGGAACTAGATCGGATATATAATTTTTCAGTATAAGTTGGGCTTGTGAACTCCATATAGTAAATATATCTTGGCCAGTTTGTTAATATTCCTGAAGAAGCATTTCCATTTAATGCAGTAGTATACCTGTACTCTTTATTGTTGACTATCCCTCCATTTTCAGAATAATCATATTGCCTATGAATTCTTGCCCCACCGCTAACCCCTGCATTACTAGTTAATGCGGGTAAAAAAGCACTTGCTGAGTTTCTTTCTATTCTTTTCCCATAATAGTTGGGTTCATATTCAAATACAGAATAGCCCTTTGTGGGATATGTAATTTTACTTAATAATGCTACATTATATTTCTGAATATTAGTATCTCTATATGTATTGTTCAATGTGTAATCTCCTGTGATGGCATTATATGTATCAAAAGGTGACAAATTCATATTGTTGTCATTCCCATTCCAATATCCCCAGTGGTCTAGTCCTTTTGTAACATATTTTGGCAGGTTGTCAGTGTTATAATATTCAAAACTATATACCATACTACTTGTTGGCTCTGTAATGGTTTTTAAGAAAGGTCTTTTATTTACTCCCCCAAAATTATCATAAGCAAATACATTATTCTTGATCAAGCGGCTATTATCAAAAAGCTGGATATTATCAACTACATATTCGTTAAAATAAAGTGTATTGGAGGGTCCGTCATAATGTTCAATTGGGTAACCAATATCCTTATAATTGATTTTTATCTGGTGACTTCCGTATGTTATGCTTTCAAGCAATGAACGTTTTGTTAAAGCAAAGCTTTCTGTATAAGACTCCATACTGCTATTGTTAGAACCACAACCTGCAATTCCGCCAGGGCAGTTTTTCCATTCGAGACTTCGTGCTCCATCCTGAAAATAGCCTTCGAAGTTTAATACTTTGGAATTAGCCAAAACATTGGAATCATCTGTTGTTAAACTACAAAAATCATTAACTAATGTGTCCTGGACATAACCAAAGGTAATCGTTTGTCCATTAACAAGTTCCACTTTAGAGAGACTAAAGGAACTTATATAAGGAAACCCAAGATACCAGTTTTCTTTATCCATCCCTGGATGGGACAATGAGTAACTAATCTCGTATTTCGAAAAGTCACCACCGAAATAATACTTGTTTCCCTGCCCATCTGTAATAGTAATAGTTTGGTTCGGTGGTTTACAAAACTCTTTACCTCCGTAGGAAACAAATCCTGTCAAATCTACTTTAATATTGGGATCATTGGATTCAACCAATACATTTCCATCATTTCCCACTATAAATTTTCCACTTAAGCCCAATGCATTAAAATTGAAAATATCAGGCTCACCCTCGTAACCATTTTGAGAGGTTCCTAGTCTCCAATCTAATCCATTAAGTCCACCGGCTCCACTGTCAAGGTTGTAAACTTGTGTATTGCTGTAAGGATTTAGACGGACTCCAGTTAAAAAACCATGTAAATCAGCACCAGTATCGAAAGGTCCCGTGTTTAACGAGGTAGGATTTCCCTGATATTCGTCGGGGAATCTGTTTAATGTCCGGGTAATTCTTCCTCCGGCAAGCAATGACCAGCCCATTCCTGCATAATCAGATTTCTTGTGAGGTAAAAAACCTGATGAGTCGTAAGAAACAAAAACATCTATATTTTTCCCTCCATTTGTAGGAATAGAATAGAGAGGAATCTTTAAATCTAAAGTTCCTGTGTGTAAATTAATCGGGACATTACCATATTTCTCAAATGCATAGGATTGAGGAGATTTTATCTGTACCTTGTCCAAGGCTTGCTGTGAGAAAGCTATTGAAAATTGAAGTAATGTTAATGATATGTATATTTTTCTCATACTATTTCTTTATTAATTTGGCATTGGCCGTTTTATTGTTATCCGTTTTTATTGTCACCAGATAAGCCCCCTGAATTAAATTCTGAGTATTAATCTTCGTCACCTTATTCTTAGTTTTTAAGGATTGAAGCTGTCTTCCTCCCATATCATACAGCATAATATCCGCTTCTTTGAACTCATAGCCTATTTCCACATAAGCATAATCTGATACTGGATTAGGATAAATCTTGATATCCTGCTTTTCTATGAGCTGATCAAGCTGCTTATCTCCCAGCTTTACAATCTTCCAGTTCTCTTTTCCAAGTTCCTCTGCACTGGTTCCAGCCAGAATAATGGAGCCATCCCTGTTCAGCTTAATATCTGAAAGTCTCTCCTCTCTTTGCCTCTTGTCTCCCTTCACGTATTTTCTCCACTGTTCATTGCCATCCTGATCCAGATACAACATCCAGAAGGTTTCATCATCTGCCTCAATTCTTCCCTCTGCCTGAGTGTAACCTCCAAGTAAAATTCCTTTGGTCAGATCTTGGTTCCTGGCTCCCCGATCCTGACTCTGAATAGCACTTGTTCCCATCAGAATATCACGGTTTCCGAAATTGTAGGATTTCTGCCAGATTTCTTCACCTCTTTCGTTTAAAGAGATTAGCCACAGATCGGTTCCTTCTTGTATTCCAACCGTTTTGTTTCCTGATCTCTCGGATCTGGATTCGCCACCAATGACGTATCCATTTGAAGTTAAAGCAAGAGTTCTCAAATGATCATCTCCTTTTCCTCCATAGTTCTTTTCCCATTCTGCTTTTCCAGTTTTGTCAAGCTTGATCACCCAATAATCTCCTTCGCCAAAATTTTCGGTCTTCTTAGAACCCCCTAAGTTGCTTCTGGAATAGATTCCCAACAAAGCTCCACCGTCTTTGGTAGGAATCATTTTCTCCACTTCATCCAGTCCTTTTCCGCCTAAAATTGACTGAGAAAGTTCTTTCCCGTTCTTATCGAGTTTTACAACCCAAACGTCTTTGGAGCCATAGCCTTTAGTAGTACCCTGAGCCTGTCGAAGGGTGACATTCCCGGCTACAAAAAAGCCAAGATCTGTGGTCTGAATAACTGATCTTGCTTCTTCATCGGATGCTGATCCTAAAGTTTTCTGCCAGAGTTCGTCTCCGAATTCATTGAGGCGTATGAGCCAAATGTCGGAGCCGCCTTTTGAGTCTTCTTTTTTATCCAGACCTTTTCCTGAATAAGAAGTACCTGAAATCAAAAACCCACCATCTTGTGTAGAAACAGTTGCGGAAAGATAGTCGTGGTTATTTCCTGAAATGTATTTCTCCCAAACCTCTTCGCCTTGTTGGCTTAATTTGACTAAATGGAAATCGTAGCCGTTATTCTGCTTACTGCCTTCAGCCTGAAGCATACTGCTTTGAATACTGCTTCCCGTGATCAGATACTGTTGATCTATGGTTGTGGTAACCTGGCTTAGAAAATCCTGCGTCGAGGATTTGATGTCTTTTTGCCATAATACTTCCTGGGCCGACAACCCAAAGAGAGTGCATAGAACGCATGCACCGGAGTAGAGTTTCTTCATCTGTTCGTATATCGAGTTTTACGGTTAGTTTGATTGAGGCTGCGAATTTAACATTTTTCAACGGCCTTTCAAATCTCGTTACGGAGATTTAATGTGAATTTTATCATTTGTATAATGCAAAAATATTACGGGAAAGCGACAGAATGTGACGTATTAAAATCATAGAGATGATATTTTAGAGTGATTATTGAAAAGCTTTTATTTAACAACAATTAATACAATGTAAATCAATTAATTAAACAAAAACATCCAATTACTTGGCAAAACATAATACTATCTTTTACATTGGTATGATTTTTAGTGCTACATTTGTATAAATTTTCACTAATGAAAACAAACCAACAAACTATAAATCAAGCGAATCATAAAATAAACTGGTTCCAGAAGTTTCTGATGGTATGCTCCGGAGGAAACATTCATATTTTAAAAAAGACTCCGAGTGAATGGAATAAATTTTCAGGCATCGGAGGGATCGTATTATTCACTGCGGTTTTTGCTACCCTATCTGCAGGCTATGCCATGTATACTGTATTTGATAATGTATGGACTTCAGTGGGTTTCGGAATCCTGTGGGGACTTATGATTTTCAACCTGGACCGTTATATTGTTTCATCAATCAAAAAAACAGGAACATGGTGGAATCAGATTTTAATGGCTATTCCCCGTCTTGTTTTAGCAACATTTCTAGGAATTATTATTTCTAAACCTCTGGAGCTTAAAATTTTTGAAAAAGAGGTCAACAAGCAGCTCAATACCATCATTCAAAGAAATAAAAAACAGCTTGAGGGCGAAATGAGCGGCAGAATCCTGAAACAGAGCGGCCCTTTTGAAACTGAAAAAAAACAGATTGCAGAAAAAACCGTACAGTATCAGAAAGCTTATGATTCAGCGGCTGTAGAGCTTGAAAAAGAAATTCTTGGAAAACAGTCCGGACTTACAAGTGGAAAAGAGGGTTATGGCCCCAACGCAAAGCGTAAACAGGAACTGAAAGAACAACGTCGTCTGGATCTGGAGAATTTTCAGAAGCAAAACGCACCCAGAGTGGAATACTTAGACAAAGAGATTTCTAAAGTTTATACCAACCTGGAAACAGAAAGAAAATCTTCTGAAACTTTTGAGGATAAATTCAATGGTTTTGCAGCAAGACTCCAGGCTTTGGATGAATTGGGCAAAAACTCAGCAATTATAGGTCTGGCAGCAGCTTTTATCATGGGACTTTTTATCTGTCTTGAGATCTCTCCGGTACTGGTAAAACTGATTTCTCATGTCGGACCTTATGATTATCTGTTAGAAAAAACAGAAAATGATTTCAGGCTTTATTCTAAAGAAAAGATTGAGAAGGGAAATGCACTGACTGATTTCAGAATTGATGATTTTAAGGATAATTTAAAAAAATAGCGTATTTTTCACGCATGATTATTGATAAAGAAGAGATCAAAAAGAAAAAGAAAAAGCTGGATAGCTGTAAAGCATTCCTGAAAAAAGAATTCATCGGAATTGATAAGATCATTGATGATTTAATGGAATACATCCAGATCTGGTATCTGATGCCTGAAATCTTAACCCGTCCCGTAGTGATCAATCTGTGGGGAATGACGGGTGTAGGAAAGACGGACCTTGTGCGAAAGACAGTCCGGTTCCTTGAGTTTCAAAACCGTTTTGTAGAAATAGAGCTCAGCAACAGTGATGAGACTTCATGGAGCAAAAGCGTATCCGATATTTTACAGAGCAACCGCCTCAGTGATGAAAAACCCAGCATTGTTCTTTTTGATGAGATCCAGCGTTTTAATACGATCGATCCCGACGGCACTCCGGTACCACAGACAAAGTTTACCGATTTCTGGGAACTTTTAAGTGACGGAAAATTAAGCAAAAGAGAACGGGATGATCTTGAACATTATCTGTTCTCCTACCTTTTGCGTAAAAAAGAAAATGAACGGCGAAAAATGAACGGCGAAACGGAAATGGATGAAAATCCTTATTTGAACCTCTGGGACGCCAAGGAACTGAAAAAGTACCTCAGCATGGAAGATGATGTGATGAGCATTATCGATATGAAAGAGGAAGATATGATTAAGCTGATTCTGAAGAAGCAGAAAGAGAAAAAGATCTATGAGCCGGTGGATTACAGTAAAATGCTGATCATCATCAGCGGTAACCTGGATGAAGCTTTTCAGATGTCCCGTGAAACCAGCGAAGCGGATATAGATGCAAATATATATCATGCATTCACAAAGAAAATAACTGTTGTTGATATAAAGAATGCCCTGTCGAGGAAATTCCGCCCGGAGCAGGTGGCCAGGTTTGGAAATATACATCTGATTTATTTTTCATTAAAGACAGAAGATTTTGAACAACTTATCCAGAGGGAAATAAATAATCTTAAAAGCAAGACTAAATCAAAATTTGGCATCAGCTTAAAAATCAGCAGAAGCATCAATGAGCTGATCTATAGAAACGGCGTTTTCCCTGTGCAGGGAGTACGTCCGGTATTCAGCAGTGTAGTCGATATTCTGGATACAAACCTCAGCAAATTTCTATTTGAAGCCATCATTAATGATGACAAAACTATTGAGATTGATTATCTGACGAAGCAGAAAACAATCACAGGTAAAATAGGAAAACGTACTATTGAAATTCCTTATACCGGAAGAATCGACAGTATACGCCAATCCAGCCAGCAGGATGCAGTAGCCAACATCAGTGTTCATGAATGCGGCCATGCCGTTTCTTATATGCTCTATACAGGCTTTGCTCCATTGCAGCTGAAAAGCAAAGTAGCCAGCAGTTATGCTGCAGGATTTACCTTTCCACACCAGATCCATGATACGAAGGAAAGTATTCTCGGCAGAATTAAAATCTATCTGGCCGGTGGCATTGCCGAAGAAATTGTCTTTGGAGAAAATAATGCAAGTATAGGAAGAAGCCATGACAGGGAACAGGCTACCGTACTGGCCACCGATTATATCAGAAAATACGGATTTGATGAAGAATATCAGGCAACATACAGTCTGGAGGATTATCCACATCGTATGCAGCATGATATTACGGATAAAAAAATTGAAAGGCTGATGCAGGATCTCGCTGCAAAAACGAGGGAAGATTTGCTCCTTCATTTGGATCTTCTGAAAGATATGAGCATTGAACTCAGCAAAAAAGGGAGTATGCTGCCTAAAGAAATCTACCTGACCGCAAAAAAACATAAACTTGAGGTAAGCATCAAAGAAGAAGGACATCTGCATATTGCAGCATATCATAAGATGCTAGGCCAGTAGAGAAAAAATCCAGAATAATATAAATTAAAATTAATAACATCTTACCTTTCAGTCAATTCTGAGAGGTTTTTTCTATATATGATTATTTTATCCGAATATTTTATAATTTTACTCTACTAAACTAATCATCATGAAAAACTCAATTTTAGCATTCACGCTTTTCATAAGCGTTGCATTCATTTCTACTTTAAAGGCACAGTATGAACCTTTCCTTGGACAGATCGTTTTTGTACCCTACAACAGGGCACCAAACGGATGGGCAGACTGCAATGGACAACTTCTGCCTATAGCTCAAAACCAGGCTCTTTTTTCCTTATTGGGAACCACTTATGGAGGAAACGGAACCACTAATTTTGCGCTGCCTGATATGAGAGGAAGAGTTTTAGTTTCCCAAGGACAGGGACCAGGCATTTCGCAGAATTATTTAATAGGGGAAATTGGTGGCAGTGAAACTGTTACACTGACACAGCAACAGATGCCTATTCATAGTCATACCGTAAATGCTGTAACCGCAGAAGGTAATCAGAATACCCCTACAGGGAATCTTCCTGCAGATACTAAACTTTTAGACAAGGAATATTCTGACAGCAATGCAAATACAACAATGAAGGCTACCATGGTGAATCCAGCCGGGGGATCTCAACCTCATGAAAACAGACCTCCCTTTGTTACGATGAGATGCATCATAGCTTTACAGGGTATTTATCCATCTTTTAATTAATAAGTTATGAGAATTTTATACTTATTAGCTATAGCTCTTGGAAGTACGATGGCTGCACAGACCATTACTTTCAATGGATGTCATAATCTATTTGACAACCAGAATTTTATATTCACGAAAACCGGAACTGATGCATTCAACAAAAACATTTACATTACAACACCAGTTGACGGTCAGCCATGCGGAGGGCTGGGAACTTGCGAATTTAAGATTCAATGGAATAATACCCTTACCAGATGGGAGTTTTTGGCTGATGAAGGAAACGGAACCTTTACCACTCCTTCGCTGATTTATTATAATTCAACAGGAAGCAGCAGCAGCATAAGACCGCCAAGCAACACGTTTGGAACATGGGTGGAAAATTCTGCTGTAACGGCTGGACAATGCGGAGGCAACCTTACTGCCGCCAATTCCACAATGACAGGGGATGTACAGAGTTCGCCACTGGGAACATCGGACGTCATAAAATCTAAAATTCAGATTTTCCCGAACCCAGTCTCAGATATTATACGTATTTCGGGAATAGACTCCGGACAGACGACACAAATTTATAATTTGGATGGACAGCTGGTAAGATCTGAGCCATTTGATCAAAAAATTGATGTTTCTGAACTTGCTGCAGGGGTATATGTTTTAAAAATTATTACTAGAAATTCTGAATTTCATGAATTTAAATTCGTGAAAAAATAGAAATTATAATGTCTTATAGCATTACTTGATTATTGATATAGCCTTCGGAATCTCTCTGCGGGCTATTTTTTAGGAATATTTTTTGCAGGATGTATTCCATGCCTTCGAGTGTGGTCAACAGTTATATTTATTTTCCTGAGACTGAGACATTAAGAATTGTGTATCAGTCCGGAGCTGTTTATGATTATCTTAAGGTTCCGTTATCCATCTCTGAAAAATTCAGGGAAGCCCAATCGAAGGGAAGATTCCTGAACAATGTGATCAAGCGAAGGTTTAAATATATTAAGATCAGCTGATCCAATCATAATAAAAAATGCCTCCATTACCGGAGGCATTATATTTTATATTTTGTATGATCAAATTTTATTTAATGATCAGTTTAGAAGTCTTGCTATCTTTCCCGTTGGAAATCTGAACCATATAAACCCCTTTTTCAAGCTGTTGGTTGATTTTGTAGATGCCGTTTCCTTCGTCAGAGACAGATGGGCTTGCCACCAATCTTCCTGACATATCAGAAATAGAAACTTTTAAATTCTTACCATTTTTAGCTTTGATAAATACTTTATCACCCGTTGCAACCGGATTAGGATAGATCACAAGATCATTATTGTCTGCTTTAACTTCACTTGTAGCAAGATTAGTTACCAACATTACAGAATAATCTTCTGCCTGACCATACCCAAGCTGGCCACACGGCGTAAATGTACTTTCAGCATCTGCCATAACTCTCATTCTTAATGGAGTGTTTAATGTCGCAGTAGCCGGAGGCGTAAATGTACCTGTAAATGTACCATTATCATCAGCACCAATTGCCACATCATCTCCAGAAGCCACAAGTTCATTGGCTTCAAAAGTACCATTATTATTATAGTCTATCCACACACGTACCGACTGGGGGTTTCCAAAAATTCCAACACTGACAGTCTGCTGTTGATTAACAACCAATGGTGTGTATATATTCATGGAGCATGCCTTTGTAGTATAATCTATATAATACAATGCATGTGCCTGCCAATATCCGGGAGATGCATTATCTATTTGTCCTAACTTAACAGAAACAGGACCTGCTAAATAATCCCCTGGATTTGCTATACCTGCCGGTGTACAAGCTGCAACGGGAACAACCGACGGCGCAGGAGTAGAAGGCAGAGCTGTACCCGCTTTTGAAGTTGTCAGACTACTTCTGAATAACATAAAAGAAGCATTAATCCTATCCCCTTGCCCTGCTGTAAATTTCTGAGCAACAGAATTGGAATAATTCATCATATTATACTGTACACCTTGATAGTTTGAACCGGTACATGAATTAATTGCTGAATTAGAAGGAACAGGCCATGCAGAATAACCACTTCCTGATCTTTCGGTATCACAAACCTGATCATCATCCTCATCACAAACTCCGGTAGTAGGTGGACAATAATCCGAGTCTGCAGGAACAGCATCATATCTACCACCTTCGAAAGTGTGGTACAATCCCATTGCATGTCCAAATTCATGAGCAAATGTTGTATCGTGAGGGTTAGTTACAACCCCGGTTTTCATAAATGATTCGTAATTAGCATCAAGATTATTCGGGAATGCAGCAAATCCCATCAAGCCTGCGTTAGGAGTTGCGCTTCCATCAAATGTGGTAATTAAATAAATATTAAAATAAGAAGCTTCAGGCCAGTGCGGAGCCAAACCTTTAATGGCAGCTCTAGAAGCACCATTCGCTGTTTGAGAAGCCATTCCGGATGTATTATATCCACTTAAGGTACTTCCATTATACCTCACAATACCATTAGTCGCATTACAGTTCGGATCTCTTTTAGCCAATACCAATCTGATAGGGAACACTGCTGATGTTCCAAAATCTGCCGGTACTCCATTAGCGGGCCAGGCATAAGTTCCTGCATACATCTGGTTAGCTTTATCCAGCCATTGCTGAATCTGAGTGTCCGTTCTAGTGTACGTTGGATTATTACCTTCAATCACATGAACTACAACAGGTATTTCATAGGCACCATTCACCATTCCTTTAGCAGCTGATAAAGGATTTGCCTTTCTTTTGGCTTCGATATTTTTGATAACTTTATCAAAAATCTGTCTTACCCCGGGAATCGTTCTCTCCTGCAGTTGTAATTCCTGATCAAAACCACAGATTCTCTGCACTTGTTGCTGTTGTTGTGCAGTTAATGAAAGTGAGAATAGCATTGCTCCATAAAGGAAAGTTTTCTTCATAACTTCAAATATTTTAATTTTAATTTTATCAATCTCTTTATTGTAATAAAAAGATTAGCCCAAATGTTTTCTATTAGTAGCAATAAAAAACATTTGTTACAGAAATTATTTATTTTTCTCAAATTTGCAAGAAAAAAAAAATAATCTATATTATTTCACCTTTTTTATTATGATAAAACAATATAATCTTTGTTATCAACCTACTCATAATAATATTTAAAAGCCTAAACAATTCCACACTTCGCCATAAAATAAAAATGCCATACAGTCTGTATGGCATTTTATATAGATTAAATAATTCTAAAAAGAATAATTAGGAGCCTCCTGGGTGATAATCACATCATGTGGGTGAGATTCCTTCAAACCGCTTCCTGTGATCATAACCATTTTGGTGTCTTTCTGTAAAGCTTCGATATCCTTAGCTCCGCAGTATCCCATACCGGCTCTCAAGCCTCCGGTAAGCTGGAAAATCACATCTTCCAGTTTACCTTTGTGTGGTACTCTTCCTTCAATTCCTTCCGGAACAAACTTTTTAGCTTCACTCTGGAAATATCTTTCTTTTCCTCCTCTCTTCATGGCAGAAAGACTTCCCATTCCCTGGTAAGATTTGAATTTTCTTCCCTGGAAAATAATTTCTTCTCCCGGAGCTTCATCAGTTCCTGCTAAAAGAGATCCCAGCATCACAGCTCCTGCTCCACTTGCAATCGCCTTTACAATATCCCCGGAAAGTTTGATCCCTCCGTCAGCAATTACTGTTACGTTTTTGGATGCTGCATATTCGTATACGTTGTAGATAGCAGATAACTGGGGAACCCCTACTCCGGCTACAACTCTTGTGGTACAGATGGAACCGGGCCCTACTCCTACCTTAAGAATGTTAGCTCCAGCTTCAATAAGATCTTTTGCCGCTTCCGCAGTTACGATATTTCCTCCTACGATATCTAAATCCGGATATGCTTTTCTGATTTCTGATATTTTATCCAAAACACCTTTGGAGTGTCCGTGGGCAGAGTCAATAGCTACGATATCCACACCGGCCTTTACCAATGCTGCAATTCTGTCCATTGTATCTTCTCCAACACCAACACCTGCTCCTACAATAAGACGCCCTTTGTGGTCTTTATTGGAATTCGGATATTCCAGCTGGTTGTCAATATCTTTAATGGTAATTAATCCTACCAGCTTATTGTCTTTATCTACAATCGGAAGCTTCTCTACTCTGCTCTTAAGAAGAATTTCTTTAGCCTGCTCAAGATTGGTATTTTTATCAGAAGTGATCAGATTTTCTTTGGTCATGATCTCTTCAACCTTCATGTCAAGGTTTTCCTGATATTTAACATCTCTGTTGGTAATGATTCCGATCAGTACATTATCTGCATCTACTACAGGAAGGCCGGAAATTTTATATTTGGCCATAGTTTCCTTAGCTTCAGCCAGTGTATGATCTTTTGAAAGGGTAACAGGATCAGAAATCATTCCGTTTTCTGAACGTTTTACACGGTTTACCTGTGCAGCCTGCTCAGCAATCGTCATGTTTTTGTGGATAAAACCCAAACCTCCTACTCTTGCCAAAGCAATAGCCAGATCTCCTTCGGTAACTGTGTCCATCGCAGCAGAAACTATCGGAACATTCAGCGTGATTTTGTCGGTAAGTCTTGATTTTAGGGATACCTGGTTAGGTAAAACTTCTGAATAAGAAGGGACTAGAAGAACGTCATCGAAAGTGATGGCTGTCTCTACAATTTTGTTATGAATAGACATCTTTACTTTCTTTGCAAAATTAGGCTATTTTAACGAGATATGAAAATCCTTTTCAATAGTTTAAATAAAATTTAATAATCAATAACTTAAATGAAAAAACCGCTCTTTTTAAGAACGGCCTTTCCTGTACAAAATAATTAGTATAGTATGAAACTACTTGTTTTTATCTTTAATGATGCATACTGATGAGTAGGGGGTTACTTATCTGTAGCGGCATTAATTACTTTTGAAATGTCGTCTGCTGTAAAGCTTCCCTTCACATCCACGAAAACCAGTTCTTTATCTGAATTGACAGTAATCATCATGTTTTTAATGGTTTCCCCATTCTGTTTTACCCTTACATTGACATTTTCACCGTTATGCTTTATGGTTGCCCATTCTTCAAAGTTATTGTCATTCAGATACCTGGAATATTCATTCAGCATTTCTTTACTCCCGTTATCTACGGTCATTACTTTTATTTTTGAGACCTTTTTAACCAGAGCAATGACTTCTTCACTTTCACCATCTTCTCTCAAAGCTTTTTTAATAAAAGGTTTTGCCATAAATACCGGTACGTTGAAACTCGCAAATTTTGCTCCTTTAAAATCATACCCGGACTGCTTAAAGAAATCCATATTGGGTCTTCCTGAAACAATACAGGACTGAAGTATAAGCAATGTAAAGATTCCTAAAAAAATGTTTTTTAAAGTTTTCATGGTTATCATTTTTTTAATCGATAGGCTTCAGATTACCTCCGGTCATTTTACTGATATTGGATTCTATTTCAGGTCTCCCTCTATATTTAACCATTCCTCCTGAAGAAGCTTTTACTTTCAGTTTTGTGGAAACATTTACCGAAAGGTTTGCCCCGGACGTAGCTTCCACTTCAAGGTTATCAAGTCTCAGATCGTCAGCTTTACAAAGGGCACCGCTGCTGATATCTATTATTCCGGAATCCGCTTTTCCTTCAAAGGCTGTATTGGAGCCGCTGGATGCTTTTATCATGATATTTCCTGCTGTAATTCCTGCTCTTATCACTGCTCCTGATGAAGTTCCAACATCCAGTGTGTTGGAGATTTTAAAGTCACCTTTCACATTAGCTCCGGATGATGCATCAATAACCAGGTTATTTTCTTTTATGGCGTTCACTACATTAAAGTTAGCTCCTGAAGAAGCTTTAATATTGTCCATTCTTGGAGAGGAAATGTTAACGCTTAGGTTTTTAAACTTTAAATTCTTTGTTTTCTTATTGTCTACGTAGACTTTCAAAACTCCATTTTCCACTTTTGTAATGATATATTGAAGTTTATCGGAATCAGCGATTACCTTTACATTGGTAGGACTTTCCTGTTTGAAAACCACATTCACTCCGTCACTTACCTGAATTCCTGAGAACTCGCCTACATTTCTTGCTTCCCCGTTAAGATAAGAGGAATTGTTTTCAGAGGTAAGGCTGGTCCTCGTATTGGTCCTGGTATTGGTTTGGGTTTCACTGGAATTAATAATCTTATTCACATCATCCATAGAAAGTTTTCCATCCAGCATAACCAGGATATTTTCTCCTTTTCCTCCATCAATGCTAAGCAGGAGATCATTCAGCATTCCGTCTTTTGCATCAGAAGAAAGAAATTTTATCTTTGATCCGGAATTATTGACAGACATGATCTCATTGTAATTAAGGTTTTTTAAATACACGGAAACATCTTTGCTGAGCCTGGAAAGATTATCCTGAACTTTGCGCCCTTCCGTTGTATTAATATTTTCCGGATTTTCTGTAATAAGGATTTTCAATCCGTTAATTTTCGAAAGCAGAGGTTTGATCTGATCCAGCTGGGAATCATCAATATTAAGGCTGCTCAGCATACTGAACATTGGCTTTGCAATTTTAATAGAGGTTACTCCTTCTACCTCCTGATACCTGTCAAAAAGCATGTCGAACTTATCCCGTTGCCCATACACCGTAAAGAAGTGGGAAAAAGCGAGTGCGAATACTATAAATATTTTTTTCATGAGTCAATTTTTATTTTCTTAAGCTGATTATTGTTGCCTGATCAGGAGCATAATCTATTGTTGTTGTTAATAATCGTCGTCTACTACTGTAGGCTGTGCTAACTTTTCACTAACGTTATTGGCAAATATCTGGAATGAATATTTAGTTACATTAATAGCTTCATCTACATTATCAATCCTTTTACCGTTGACTATGACATAAGAATCCTTATATCCGGTAGAATCTTTTAAAGCTTTATTATTTTTGAATGAAGAGTTACTAACAAACTTCGGTTTTGTTTCTTTTTTCAGTCTTCCTCTTTTTGGCAATATCTCATCCAGCACATCCTTTTCCGCTACTGAATTCTCCTGGAAAATAGAATCTTTTCTGGCCCCGGAAATAGAATCGGTATGGTTAACCGCTACCTGCTCCTGATGGTCATTATTTTCTTCAATAAACTCAGATTTCTGTTTCAAAACCTCATCTTTCACCAGCTTTTCTCTTTCTATAACCCCTGTACGGTAATCATTAAAGAAAAAACCAATACTGAAAAGAAGCACTAATCCGGCTGCCATCCAGAACCATTTCGGAAAAGAAGGCTTATTCTTTTGGAGCGGAATGACAGATGCTTCGTTGGTTTCAGAGTCATCAGCTCCACCTTCTGCTTTCTGAAGAAAATCTTCAAAACTCCAGTCCATTTTCTCTTCCTTTATTTCACGGAAGATCTCATCGTATTTATTCTGAAATTGATCTTTGTTCATAGCTCATCAGTTGTGATATTTGTTCTTTTACTTTTTGTCTCGCCCGCATCAGGTTTACTCTTACTGCGTTTTCTTCCATTTCCAGCATTTCGGAAATTTCCGAGACCTCATATTCTTCTACATCTTTCAGATGGATCACCATTTTCTGTTTTTCCGGGAGCTGGTTGATAAACCCTATAATATGCTCCTTCAGATTATTGATGTCCATGCTGTACAATTCTGAGCGGTGAAGCTGCAAATCTGCAAATCCCAACTTCACATCATGGTGCTTCAGCCGATTCAGACACTCATTCCGGACAGATTTCAAAGCATAGGACTTTAAATTTCCAAACTTCTCCAGTTCCTCTTTCTTCTGCCAGAATTTTATCATCAGATCCTGCACCACATCTTCTGCCTCATCACTGCTCATAACGAATCTTTTCGCAAAACGATACATCTCGTCTTTGAGAATAAACACCGTATTCTTGAAAGTTTCTTGGGTCATGAGTTTTGTTTCTATTAGTAAGACAATTAAAATCTTTATTTTATTACACTAGATTATAAAAAAAGTGATGTTTTTTCTAATTCTGTGTCTTCTGTATACTCATAAAACCCATTTACAAAGGAGTTTATATGATTTTTATAAAATTACATTTTTTTTCTTTTTTTCTGAAAGATAATTTAAAACCTATAGCTTTTCTGCTGCTTTTCAACAAAGTAAATTTAGAATTCTCAAATAGATCAAACCTTTGAGATCAACTGAAAGGACATTTTTGCTGTCCCGCGGATTTCACAGATGGCACATATTTTTTAGATTCCATGGAGCTAAGACATAAATAGTAAAGCATAACCATCTGTGTAAAAATAAACAAGTTCTCACATCATGAGTATCTGATAACATAAAAGCCTCCGACGTGGAGGCTTTCAATATTAATATGTATTAAAAATATGTTTCAGTATAGCTTTATCTTCATCTGTTAAAGCAACTTTTCTTCTTGCCATTGCTCTTTCTGCTACTTCGTAGGCTTTATCCAGCTTGAATCGTTCATCATCTTTACTTCCGCCCCATGAGAAATTCTCCACAAGGTTTGGCGGAAAACCTGGCTTAAATATATTAGAAGCGACCCCTATTACTGTTCCGGTATTCAATTGGGTATTGATTGCTGTTTTAGAGTGATCTCCCATGATCAGTCCGGCAAACTGAAGCCCTGTGTCTTCAAAAGCTTTCGTTCTGTAGCTCCACAGTTTGACCTGGCTGTAGTTGTTCTTAAGGTTGGAAGAATTCGTATCCGCTCCGAAATTACACCATTCGCCGATCACAGAATTTCCTACAAAACCTTCGTGCCCTTTACTTGAGTACCCGAATATGATGATATTATTCACCTCTCCGCCCACTTTACAATGCGGGCCAACAGTCGTAGCTCCATAAATTTTTGATCCCAGGTTAAATTTAGAATCTTCTCCCAGTGAAATCGGTCCACGGAGATTACAGCCTTCCATCACCTCAGCATTTTTCCCGATATAGATTTTTCCTGTTTTGGTATTGATTGTAGAAAATTCTATCTGAGCTCCTTCTTCAATGAAAAGGTCTTTTTTATCACCTAAAAATCCGTTGGTAGATGAAAGTTCCTGTGAAGTTCTTCCTTCAGTCAGCAAATTGAAATCAAAATCTATAGCAAGGTGATTATAGGTAAATAAGTCTGCAGGTTTTTTAAAGAAGGTTAATTTCTCCTTTACATCTGTCATCTTTTCGATCTGGTTCAGGGAAAAACCTTTCATATTAATTCTCGCTGCAATCAGCTCATCTTCATAAACAAGAGCTTCCCCCTGTTTAAGTTCCTTGATTTGCCGGATTACCGTTTCGGTCGGCAGAAAATTAGTAACCAGGAAAAGACTTTCTTTTTCTTCGGGGGTTTTAAATTTATCCTGAAGATAATTTTCAGTAAAATAAGAAACCTCGGTATTTCTTAAGACCTTCTGCCATCGTTCGGAAAAGGTAAGGATTCCGCATCGCATGGCGGCAACAGGACGGGTAAAAGTTAACGGAAGAAAATCTTCCCAATACTGGGCATCTGAAAATACTAATTGCATTGTGATATAGAAGTTAGAGATTAGAAGTTAGAAGTTAGAGACCCAACGTTGAGTTATGATTTGTTACAAATTTGGGCATCTAATTCTATTCAGAACAAAAATACAAAAATAGCTGGAAATAGAAATTAGATGTTAGATGTTAGAAATTAGAAGTTAGTAGTAAATATTCCAACTACTTGTATAACAAAAAAGTCTCCCAATAGATTGGAAGACTTTAGTATGTGTGGTAACAGAAAATTACTTAGCGAATTTTTTGTATTTGTTCATAAATTTATCAACTCTACCTGCAGTGTCAACTAGTTTCACTTTACCAGTGTAGAAAGGGTGAGAAGTTGAAGAGATTTCCATTTTGATCAACGGATATTCTTGTCCTTCATATTCGATACTGTCTTTTGTTTCTGCAGTAGATTTGCAAAGAAACACCTCGTCGTTACTCATATCTTTGAAAACAACAAGTCTATAATTTTCTGGGTGGATTCCTTTTTTCATAATACAATTTTTAAAAAATTAAAGTTTGCTTCCGAAATAGTAATGGTATTTCTCTGCTAATTTTAGGTTGCAAAAGTACAACATTTTTTCAAATATACAAATACTCAATTCAATATTTTTTATTGATAAGAAATTCAAAGTATTTTCGTTAAATTTGGAATCTATTAAACTTTAATTTCGATGAAATTCAAACTATTACTGGCTTTTTGTTTCTGGATGCTTCTTGTGGCAGTATCATGTAATAAAGACGATATTACTTTTGACGCTCCATCACAGCAGTTACGTTTTTCAAAAGATACCGTATTCTGTGATACCGTTTATCATCAGGTGCGTTCTGAAACTTATTTTGTAAAAGTATATAATAATGAAGACAAGGATGTTTTAATTCCGAGAATCAACCTTGAAAAAGGGAGTGCATCATTATACAGGATCAATGTAGACGGAAAACCTGGCTATGATTTCAAGGATGTACCGCTGAGGAAGAAAGACAGTATGTATATTTTTGTGGAAATAGTACCTGAAGCTACCGGACCTGAGGCTATAGCTGAAGACAAGATCCTTTTTAGCAGCGGTGCAGGACAGCAGCATGTGACTTTATTTTCTGTTGTTCAGGATGCAGAATTCTTCATCCAGTCTCCTACCAACCCCAATTTGATCACCACCCACACCGTGTGGAACAAAAACAAGGCTAAGATCATCTATGGTGACCTTACGGTGAATCCAAATATAACACTGGATATCCAGGCGGGAACTAAAGTGTATTTCCATACCAACAGTGGTATGAAAGTGTCAACGGGCGCTACATTAAATATTAACGGAGCTTTGAACGATGAAGTCATTCTCCGCGGAGACCGAAATGACCTGGATCACGATACACTTCCTAAAAACTGGAACTCTATCCGGATGGAACCCAATTCTATCCTCAATATGAATTTTGCAAGACTTTTCGGAGGAACAAGAGGTCTGGATATGAAACAGAATACAGCAAATATCAGAAACTCGTTCATCCATACTTTCTTTGAATATGGTATTTATGCCGTGGGCTCAACGGTTACTGCCAATAATTTAGTGATGAACAATTGTGGTGAATCATGTATCGGGATTTTCAGAGGCGGAAATCACAGCTACACTCATGCTACAATTGCAAATTATTCTAAAACAATGGGATCTTACACCAGAAACGGAATTACGGCAGCCAATGAGTGGAAAAATGCAGCAGGAACTACAGAACAGGGGGCGCTTCAACGCCTTGATATAAAAAACAGCATCGTCTTTTCAGACAGAGACAACTCTGTGAATTTTGAACAGACGCCGGGACAGCAGTTTGAATTCCTTATCCAAAACTCACTGATAAAGTATTCCGGCACATCAGAAGCCGGATTCAATTTCGACAATAATGTGAATGTGATACAGAGTATTAAGAACGAAGATCCACAGTTCCTTAATTATTTTGCAGCGAAGATGAACCTGAGGGTAAAAACAACATCGCCGGCAAGAGGAAAAGGAAACGTCACTGTAGCTGCAACGGTACCTTTTGACATTGTGAATGTATCAAGAACAACCAACCCTACTCTCGGAGCATATCAATAATGGAAATCACAAAGCTGCAGGAACAGGTTGATGAGTGGATCAAAACCATAGGAGTCCGTTATTTTAATGAACTGACGAACATGGCCATGCTGACCGAAGAAGTAGGCGAAGTAGCCCGTATCATCGCCAGAAGATATGGTGAACAGAGCGAAAAAGAAAGCGATAAAAGCAAAGACCTTGGTGAAGAGCTGGCAGATGTATTATTTGTCACCTTATGTTTAGCCAATCAGACCGGAGTGAATTTACAGGAAGCTTTCGACAAAAAAATGAAGATTAAAACTGACCGTGATAAAGAGCGGCATCAGAATAACGAGAAGTTGAAATAATAAACAGATATCAGATGCGGGATGTCAGATATCAGACTTTAAAACAATCTGATATCTGGCGTCTGTTGTCTAAATATCTTCAAATTGCAGAAATAATGAAGTTAGAAAAATCAAAATTAGCATCAGATAAAACAGTTCAGATCAGCGGTTCGAAAAGTATTTCGAATCGTTTGTTGATTTTGGAAAGTTTATTTAAAAATATACAGATCGGGAATCTGTCCAATTCCCAGGACACACAGCTGCTGAAAAAAGCACTGTCTGAAAACACAGAAACTGTAGACATCCACCACGCAGGAACAGCTATGCGCTTCCTTACTTCCTACTATTCCATCTTTGAAGGGAAAACCACTGTTCTTACAGGATCCAAAAGGATGAAGGAAAGACCTATTAAAAACCTTGTCAACGCTTTAAAAGATCTGGGTGTTGAGATTGAATATCTGGAAAACGAAGGCTTCCCGCCTTTAAAGATCACAGGAAAAAAGATCACTCAAAAGCAGGTCAATGTCCCGGCTAATATATCCAGCCAGTTCATCACCTCCCTCCTTCTGATTGCCGGAAAGCTGGAAAACGGACTGGAGATTAACCTGGTTGGTGAAGTTACCTCAAGATCCTATATAGAAATGACGCTGGATATCCTGACAAGATTCGGGATAAAGAACAGTTTTGAAGGAAACACAGTCAAAGTGGAACCGTTTGATGTAAATGGTAAATTATCTGCAACAAGTTATGAAGTGGAAAGCGACTGGAGTTCGGCTTCGTACTTCTACTCGATCTGTGCACTGGGAAGGGAAACCATCCACCTGAAAAGCTTTTACAAAGAATCTACCCAGGGAGATTCTGCCATTGCCAAGATCTATAAAGACTTTTTCGGTATTCATACGATTTTCACTGAAGACGAACATAAAATTACCCTTCAGCCGGAACCTGATTTTGTTTTCCCGGAAAAAATTGTCCTGGATATGAATAACTGCCCGGATATTGCACAAACACTTTGCGTAACAGCCGCAGCCTTAAAAATTCCTTTTGAAATTTCCGGACTGGGAACACTAAGGGTAAAAGAAACCGACAGACTGCAGGCCTTATATAATGAACTGAAAAAACTGGGTACTGAGACAGAGATTACAGACCTTACCATTAAATCCGTAAGCTTCGGGGAACCCGAAGAGCACATTTCTATCGGGACTTACCAGGATCACAGGATGGCGATGAGCTTTGCCTCGTTCTGCCTTATTAAAGAACTTACTATTGAGGAAGAAGACGTGGTGGAAAAATCTTATCCTATGTTCTGGAAAGATTTAAGCGATATTATGGTTTGATGAAAGTGCGAAATTGAATATCATGAAAAAGTATATCGTATTATTTTCTCTGATACCTCTGTTTTCCTGGGCTCAATATCTGCTGCCCAATGAAGAAACAGTTTTCTCATTTAAAACAAATAATGGGAAGATCATGGCTTTGGTTAAAGATAAAAAGAATGAATATATCCAATATAGATTCGGGAGCAAGGATCATGTAGATATGGAATTTCCAAAGACCAGGACAAAAGAAAGCTGGGAGCAATTTACTTACAGCTCTTATTTTAGAGGCGGCGGAAAACAGAATGCAGGTATGGAAGTAGACAATCTTTCTTTTACGAGTAATGGTTATAAGTACCTGTTGTACAGAACTTATTTTGCCGAAAGCAGGAACTTTACCTCCGGAATCATCATTACAGACAGCAAAGGAAAAAAGACCCGTATTTCAGGGAATTACAAAACCGTTGAAGGCTGTATCTGCAACCTGGACGAGACAGGAATGATTCAGAAAGAAGATACGGGTCTGGAATTTTAACGGAATATTTATCTTTTGCCGGGAAAAAAAGCTATCCCAAAGAATTGACCATCCGTTTAAGACTTTGCCTAAATGAGCAATTTCAGGATTGGGGAAAATAGATTTAAAATTCCCGGTTCAAATAAAGATTTCATTTACTAGCTTTTCCATAGATTGGAAGATCCACTACTCTTATACTTTAACACAACTTAATTATCTCTTAAGGTTGAATTAACTTCTCTTGGTAAGATATATCCCTATTTTTAATCAAATAAAAATACCATAACTATATCTAATCAAAGTATGAGATCTTCAACAATTTTATTCCTAGGCATTACAGCTGCAAGTATGTTTTTCTCTTGTTCGGAAAGAACAGCCGAAATGGATTCAGACAGTACAGACCTAAGTCTTCATCAGAAAAAAAATGAGCGGACTTCATTAGTCTCGATCGAAACCAATAGCTGGATGTCCGGACTTCAGGATAATATTTCAATAGCTAAAATTTCGATCCCTGGTACTCATGATTCCGGTGCTATGAGAGAAGTGCCTTCCAACAGCGGTACTGCAAAAACCCAAAATCTTACGATTGCCGAGCAACTTAATGCCGGAGTCCGTTTTCTGGATATCCGTTGCAGGCATATTGATAACTCATTTGCGATACACCATGGTGCTATTTACCAAAATTTAAACTTTGATGATGTGCTCAACGCCTGTTACGCATTTTTGGAGAACCATCCTACAGAAACCATCATTATGTCTGTTAAGGAAGAATACAACGCTTCCAACACATCGAGAAGCTTTGAAAAAACATTTGATACCTACGTTCAGAAAAATCCTTCAAAATGGGATCTGGGAAATAACATTCCGAGCCTGGGAGATATAAGAGGAAAAATCAGATTATTGAGAAGGTTTCCTGCTGAAGTTTCTAAAGGGATTGATGCAACGGGATGGGCAGACAATACCACGTTTGAAATTAACAATACTCCGGGTACATCATTAAAGGTTCAGGATTATTATAAAGTGACAAATAATGATGAAAAATGGACAAAGATTTCAACTCTTTTTAATGAAGCAAAAAATGATACAAGTGGCAAACTTTTCATCAATTTCACAAGTGGATACAAACCTTTACTATTTGGAATACCAAGTATACCAGGAGTTTCCGATAATATAAATCCTAAAGTGACCACATTCTTCCAAAATAACACCAGAGGATCTTACGGAACAATGCCAATAGATTTCATCAACACAGAGTTATCAACACTGATTATTAACACGAATTACAACTAGATGGCCCTGATCATCCGGTACATAAAAAATGTAGTCTTTAGTTGCTAAAGACTACATTTCTTTAAAGATAGATCGTTTCCTGATTATCTCTTAATCCCGTAGGCTGAAAGTATTTTATTAAAAATCTCCGTATTTTCAAACAGTCCTGTGAATTCCTGTGAATTGGGTCCGTAAGCAAATACACTTGACGGAATCGACGTATGGTCATTCGTGCTGAAATTACCGAAAACCCAGCCCTCTTTAAGACTCCCGTCCAAAAGCGTCAAACCTCCGGTCTCATGATCTCCCACTACGACAACCAGTGTTTCTTTATTTTCATCAGCAAATTTCATCGCTTTTCCTACTATATGATCAAAATCCAATAGTTCGGTCACCAGCTGCTCCAGATTATTGCTGTGTCCTCCTCCATCAGTCTGTGAAGCCTCTACCATCATAAAGAAGCCTTTTTTATTATCTTTTAAATTCTTTAAGGTAAGGTCGAAAGCATCAGCCAGCCAGTTTCCCCTTCCGTTGCTTATTCTCTGGGAAGCCAGGGGATCAACCACCAAAATACGGTTGTCTGTTGTAGTGACTGATTTCAGATCCTGATAGAAATCAATCCCGGCATCTTTTATCTTTTGCACATTCTCCTGGCTCAATCCACCTGTAGGCCCTCCCATTAAAATTTTCGTTTTAGAATTGACAAAATCCTTAAGGATAGGCTCCGAACTGTTTCTGTTGTCCGAGTGTGCGTAAAAATCCGCTGGTGTTGCATCGGTAATATCTCCAGTGGAAATTAATCCTGAAACCATTCCCTCAGCTGCAATAATATCCGGAATCTGAGCCAGAGCTTTTCCTTTATCATCTACTCCTACAAATGTATTTTTTGTTTTAACACCTGTGGCAAATGCCGTTGATCCGGGTGCAGAATCCGTAATATAGGCATTGAAAGAATTGGTTTTGGATAATCCGGTGGATTTCATATTAAAAACATTCAGCTTTCCTTTGTTAGCCGTAAAAGCAGCATAATACTGGGGAAGGGAAGTGCCGTCCGGAATCAGGAGAATAACATTTTTAACTTTCTTGTTGGTCCGGTCTGTTTTGTACGTTGGCTGGTATACTTCATACCCTTTTGTACTCTTATAAAAATTTTTAGGAATGGTATTGATGAACTTTTTAAGATCAGGAATATGATCTGTATTGATATAATCTACATCAAGATCCATCAGGTTTACCCAGGCATTGGTAAAATCAGGGGCTCCATAAAAACGTACAGGCTTCTGCTGAGCATGCGCTTTTTCTACTGTTTTTTTGATTCTTTCCGTTTCCTCATCCCTCGGAATCCCTTTTCCGTTCCATTTGACCAGATCCTGAAAGTCTGCACTGAACATTCCAACTCTTTTCAGCTGATCTGCGGTATAATTTGTATCAAGATTACCATCAAACCAGAGATAATCCGGATAGTTTTTAAAATCACCCGGCTGAGGTCTTCCTCCGGTAATCACAATTTTAATGCCCGGACAGCCGGTAATTTCAGGATACTTCTTCAAAGTGGCTACCAACGCGCTCAGAGATGTTTTATAATCCTGTTTGATATCGATAAGGAGTTGTAGCTTCTTAGTACCATCGGAATAAATATTCCCTTTATTGAGTTTGATTTGTTTCGATATCGGATCAAGATAGAGGCTCTCCAGTGTTCGATCTGGCAGCAGTTCTTTTTCCGTATGGGCAACCCACAGCTTCCCTTTTACGAGGAAAACATCCGCCTCAATGGAACCAAAGCTGGCATAATAGGCCTGCCAGAAAGGAATTTCCTGTTGATAATCATTATGAGAATGAGCATTGCCCACCGTATACTTCAGATAATTCTGCGCCTGGTTTTGAGTAAACACCCCAAAAGCCAGTACAGCTGCTATTTTTTTTGATAATTTCATCATACTATTAAAAAACTGTATCACTGCGTGGTTCACACAATGATACAGTATCTATCTATATTAATATTTTACCACCCTTCATTTTGCTTGATCACGCCGTGGCTGTTGACAATTTCAACCTGCGGAACTGCCCATACATTGTGTACGGCCGGGTTGAAGTTTCTAGGAGCCCAGACTTCATTACCATTGATACCATGAAGTGCTTTTGCGTAGGTATTTTTAGCATCTCCCCAACGGACAAGGTCTCTGTGTCTGTCTGCCCACTCGCCTGCAAGTTCACAACGTCTTTCATGCTTCAGGTCAGCCAGTGTACATCCGGTCTTTGGTGCCAATCCAGCGCGGACTCTGATCAGATTGATTTCCACATCAGCATTCTGTCCCTGCATGAGCAAAGCTTCCGCCTTAATAAGGATCACTTCTGCGTAACGCATAATTGGAACGGCCAGATCTGTACACGGATAATCTCCATTGGCGCTTACATGACCACTGTTAAGCGTATATTTGAAAGCATCCATATATTTATTAAACTGATAACCTGTAAGTGAATTCGTAGAAGCATACGTTCTTGTTTTTCCGTTAAAAGTGAACGAATCTCCCAGTTTCAAAATGGTTGCGCTTCTTCTCTGGTCACCTGCTTCATATTCGTCGTATAGTTCTTTTGTCGGCTGGAAATAGCCCCAGCCGTTATATTCTCCCCAACCTTTATTTTCAAGCATTACACCGGGAAGAATACTTCCCCACGAGGTAAATTTAGGCGTCCCTGGAATGGACCAGATGTATTCTGAATTGTAATTATTCTCTGATTTAAAAACATCTGAAAAGTTCCCCAGCAGCTTTCTGTTTCCTTTGGTCATTACTTCATTGGCCCAAAATGCGGCGTTCTTCCAATCTCCCATAAAAAGATAAACCTTTGCCAGAAGTGCCCAGGCAGCTGCTTTATGCGGTCTGCCGTAATCTTTGGGAGAAAGCTCTTCCTGAGAAGGAAGTAATTCAGCGGCTTTCTTCAGATCATTCACAATATAATTGTAATTTTCATTCACATTGGCCGCTCTAGGAATTGGGTTAGGATCCGGTTCTTTAGTACGGTCGATAATAGGAATTCCTGCTTTTTCATTTCCGTAGTTATAGGCTAGCTCGAAATACATTCTGCTGCTCATAAACAAAGCTTCCCCCAGGTATTTGTTTTTAACAGCTGCCGAAGCCTGAATATTATCCACATTACGGATCACACGGTTGGCAACACCAATCACATTATATCTTTTATTCCACTGGGTTTCGAGATCACCTGCTGCAATATAATTACTGCTGAAATTTTTAGCATTATCTGCCTCACTTTTCGCCCTTCCGGTTACCATATCATCACTGGCATTGATGAACCAGAAAAGTCCTCTTCCATAAAATTCTCCGTCAAACAGAGGTTTATACATCGCATTAGCACCGGTTATCAGATCATTTTCCGTTTTCCAGAAACTGGCTTCTGTCGGCGTTCCTTCGGGCTGAACATCCAGCTCATTGGTACAAGACAAAAGAAGGGCGGATATTCCTGATACTAAAATTATTTTATTGAAAAATTTCATCTTATTCTTTTTTTTATCTTTTAAAATTATAATCCCACTTCCACTCCGAAAATAAATGAACGGGACTGTGGATATCTTCCGGTGTCCACTCCATACGTATCCATTCCAACTTCAGGATCAAAACCTGTATATTTTGTAATGGTAAATAAGTTATTGGTGGTCACATAAATTCTCAGCCTGTTCACATTGATCCTGCTGTAAATGTCTTTCGGTAATGAATAACCGATGGTCAGATTTTTAAGTCTGAGGTAAGATCCGTCCTCAACGTAGAAATCCGATACTTTAGAATAATTCCCACTTGGATCCCCATGGACAAGTCTTGGAATATTGGTATTGGTATTCTGCGGAGTCCAGGCATTCAGGATATCCCGGTCCATATTATAATTCTGTCCCGTTCCGCCAGGGTTCAATGAAACAAACTTCATCCCGTTGAAAATCTTATTCCCGTAAACTCCCTGGAAGAATACATTCAGGTCGAAATTTTTCCAGGTCATATTATAGGAAAGTCCGTAAGAAAATTTAGGATATGGGTTTCCGAGATTCACAAAATCATTGTTATTGAGCACCCCTACATTCCCCTCTTTTTTGAGGAATTTAATATCTCCGGGTTTTGCATTGGGCTGGATCAGATTTCCATTGGCATCTTTATAATTGTTGATCTCTTCCTGTGACTGGAAAATACCATCTGTCTTATACCCATAATAAGAGTACAGCGATTCACCCACTTTGATACGGGTAGGCTTCAATACTCCTCTTACCCCGTTACTGTTGATGAAAATCTCATCAACATCCGCCAGTTTTTTCACCGTGTTTTTTAGTTGACTAAAGGTAGCTCCCACAGAGTAAGTGAAGTCACCAGTTCTTTTGCCATTGTAATTGATTCCCAATTCATATCCTTTATCCTGGAATAATCCTGCATTGATGTACTGATTATTGTAAGTCGCCGTACTTGGTAAGCTCACATTAAAGATCTGGTCTCTGGAATTTTTTACGAAATAATCGAACTGTAAGGAAAGGCTGTTGTTAAGGAAAGAGAGATCCGCCCCAAAGTTAGTTTGCTCCGATTTTCCCCATTTCAGATCCGGATTCGGACGTGTTGTCGCATAATAGGCAATATTCTGGGAAGGATCCTGGCCAAAGATAATATTGTTATCCCTTATCATTAAAGGATTAACAGCCTGCGGAGAAATCCCTCCAAGGTTCCCTAAAATACCATAGCTTCCTCTCAGCTTAAGGTTCGAAAGCCATGAGATATTCTGCATAAAGTTTTCTTTGGATACTACCCAGGCTCCGGAAAGTGCATAATAATTAGCAAACCTGTTTTGTTTCGCTACTAATGAGGAACCGTCTCTTCTGCCTAATAAGCTGATCACATATTTACCTGCATAATCATAGTTTATCCTTGCCAGGTAAGAGATCAGAGCCTGCTGGTATTTGTAACTGGAAACATCTTTATTGGTATCTGCGGCATTCTGAAGGTGCTGGAAAACCTCAGCTTCACTTCTGAAATCATAGGCTTTCGCCAAAAATCCTTCATCAATAGTTTTCTGGAAAGTAAAACCTCCCAGGAAATCAAAATTATGCTGCCCAAAAGCCATTTTATAAGTAAGAAGCTGTTCTGCCAGTGAAGTTGATGAGTTGTTCGACTGGTATTCTAAATTATTGGTGTCAAAAATTTTCCCGACTTCCAGAACCCTGTAGGTGAAATTTTTAACCGTTCCTATTTTAAATGTCTGGGAAAAATTGGATCTGAATTTTAAATTTTTAGCTAAACTGATTTCCGCATAAGGATTGATGAGAATCTCATGAGTAGGATTCCGGATACTGATTCTTTGAAGATAGGCAACAGGATTGATCATATCTCCATACCCTCCTGCTACATCAATAGGTAATCCGGAAAAAGCTCCGGAAGCAGTATAGGCAGGAACATTAGGTGGATAATACATGGCAGCGATCAATGCTCCGGTGTAACCACTTTTCGTATCCGCTGTATTTCCGTCGGAATAATTATAGTACATATTTTCCCCGATGGTCAGCCAGTCTTTTACTTTATGTTCAGAATTGACCCTGAAATTGTATCGTTTAGCCTGGGTATTAAGTAGAATTCCTTCCAGATTTCTGTGGTTCATTCCCACAAAAAACCTGGATTTGTCGCTTCCTCCACTTACATTGACGTTATATTCCTGAATGGTTCCCGTTCTGAAAATTTCTTTCATCCAGTCTGTTCTGGTCACTCGCCCATCTGGATATTTGTCAGGATTGAAAGCAATGGGAAGGCTGTTTAGCTTTCCTGCATTTTCATAAGCTTTGTACATGACATCCTGGAATTCTGCTGCGTTCAGAGATTCTCTCATTCTCCAGGCATTATTCACCCCATATTTCACATCAAAATCTACGGTAAGGTTTCCTTTTTTTCCTCTTTTGGTAGTAATAAGAATCACTCCTCCCGAAGATCTGGCCCCGTAAATGGCAGCGGAAGCATCTTTAAGTACAGAGATATCCTGAATATCGTTAGGATTAATGGATGGCGTGCCATTAAAAACAACTCCATCAACAACGTACAGCGGTGTTTCTCCGTTAATCCCACCCAAACCGCGGATATTCACTTTTGGCGAACCGTTGGGATCTCCCCCTTCATTAATCACTGTTACTCCGGGCGCTTTTCCCTGAAGAACTTCTCCTACTCCGGATAAGGACCTGGAAGTAAGCTTGTCAAGTGAAGCTTCAGAAACTGCACCGGATACTTTGCTTTTCTTTTGTGTTCCATATCCTACCACCACAACTTCTTCTATGGATTTTTCCTTTAAGCTGTCCTGTTTTTGAGACAGAACCAAAGGTGAGACCGATAGGGCACCGATCAATAAAGCCCTTCCTGTTAAATAACCCACAGAAACCGGGATTTTAGATACATTCATTTCATCCTTTTTTATTAGGGGCAAAATTAAAACAGGTCTGTCCGGGAACTCATTAAGATTTTCTTATGTTTTTATTAAGAAATAATTGCAGTTTTAAATATCAGGAACTAACAGCGGAGTATCAAACATCTATGTATCAATAACATACCCTAACTAAACTAATCATTCTATTTGTATTGTGAATATAATTGCTGTTAACTTTACTTTAAGTTTAAATTATTCAATTTTCAGAAGTCAAAAGACTGATCCATTTTATACAGTAATAAATAAGATAGTTCTTATTTCTTTTTTTACATTGTTCACAGGGTTATCCATAATTTATAAATACATTTTCATTTACCTATTCAGAAAAATAAGATATAGCTGATGATTTTGTAAAAATACGGTTTAAAGAAGGATAAAATTTAAAGTCCCTCCGAAAATTCCGGAGGGACTGCTTATTGTTTCTTAAAACATAGTATACTAATTCCACTATCATAACAGTATGTACCTTTTCTCAGCTTATTTTTAACTCTAGAAAGTTGTTCTTTCAAATTTATTTCGTCATCTATAATTGTTAACCAATTTTGAATTTTACCTCTTAAAGGTGTTTTCTCTATTTTTTTTGAACTTAAAGGGTAAATTTCATCAAAAGAATATCTTTCTATTCTATTGTCTTTCAACAATTTAACAGAAAGATAATCTCCATCCAAATAAACCAGGCTATCATCATAATTTTCACTTATAAAATCTATTTCAGCTTTTTCCAATTCAAGAATAATTTTTTCAACCTGTTCAAAAGATATTTTTATTTCCTTTTTAATCTTTTTGTAGCTTCTATTTTTCTTTTTTTCTAGATAAGCATAGATAATACCAGAATATTTATTCTTTTTCTTTTCCTGCAGAATTATTGTAAGTGGAGAATTACAAAGACTAAATTCATAATATTTAACAATATTTGAAGATAGATTTTGCGATAAAAGAAAATTACTTATTAAAATAAAAAGTGCGAAAATTATTTTCCTCATTATTGCTTTGTTAATATCAGAACTTTAGCATCAGACAGCTTTGTGCCCGCTTGGGCAGTAACTATACCATTCTAAATAAATTTCATTACTTTGGAGCTTGAGTTTTATTTGTTAAACCACTTACATAGCAGAATTCTATTTTTTCTATAATTAAATTTTTATAAAAATATTCAGAGTCAGAATTTCAGTGATATTGCCATTGGCTTCATTATTTATTTTCTATAAATATACTTATTTCAAATTGTTCTTTTACCGGAATGTCATACATCTTTGCTGATTTCCATATATTAAGTTCTTTTACTTTAAAAGCTTCTTCAATAGCTTTTTTGGTATTTTTATCAGTATACTTTAGAATCTCTATTTTTTCTAAATTATTATTAATACCTAGAATTATACGAATTCTATTTTCTCCTTCTCTTACAATTTTGGGAAGCTTAAATTTTTCTAATAAAACATTTCTAAAGTTACTCATACCCTTTGGAAATTCTGCATTCAAAATCATTATACCTAAATCATCTATACACACTGCATTTTTTGTTTTTCACATTTTTCTAAAGATTTTTTTGCATTTATATTTATAATATTAATTTTGGCGGAATCTATTTTATTGGCAGGGAAAAGTTTTATATTTTCTATTCCTGTTGAAAAATAAGTAACATATTTTTGTCTCACAGAACAAGCACTAAAAAAATAAAGCATTATAAAAAAAGAAAAAATAAATTTCATCACTTTGGAACTTGACTTTTATTTGTTAAACCTCTTGTGCTTGTAAAGCCCCATTTATTATAATAAAATGAAAATATAAAGTGTTTTTATATCACTTTTCATCGATAAACTATAATATCTTTTACTATTTTGCTTCCATAAAAAACTCTTTCCTCATCAGTAAAGTAAAAATAATTTTTTTGTTCGTAATATTTTGTCTGATCTCTGGGAATGGGGTCTTGCCATGTTATTAATAAAGTAATGGCATTATGAAAGCTAAAATCCATTTCACAAAATTTAAATCTAGTTCCAGGAGTTACTGTTTTTTTACGACCATGAGAAACGGGCCAAGCTGTTTTGGGCTGTATTTGTGTCATATCATTTAATAATACAGACAATGGTTTATTTATATAGTTAGCTTTATTTGTTTCGAATCTTTTGAGATAAGTAAGAGTATCACTGACAAGTGCTGATCTTTTTGTGCAATGTGTTGTGATTATTATTTCTCCATTTTCACCTTTTGTGATCTCTTGTGCTTGTAAAGCCTCATTTATTATAAAAAATATAAAAAAAGAGAAAATAAATTTCATTACTTTGGAGCTTGAGTTTTATTTGTTAATCCTCTTACATACCAAAATTCTATCTTTTTGATTGTTAAATTTTTATAGAAATTTTCAGAAGTAGAATTCCAAAACCAATGATATTGATTTAAAATTGAACTTGCTTGTTGGTAATCAAAAGTTTGTTGAAATGTTATTGCTATATGAGGTTGGACATAACCATTTTGAGAAATAATTGAAGAGCTTTCTGCATCATTAATAAACATAAGTGTTAAGAAATTATTATCGAATGGTCCCGGATCATAAGCCTTTATAGAAGTATTATTTTGAGCTAATGCTTGGAGGAAAACTGAGAGCGGTTGATTATAATAATTAGTCTTATTTGACATAAGGTTATTTAAATTAGAAACAGTCTGATTATAAAAATTGGGATAATCTGCTATGCTTATAGGCTGACTTGTTTGTGATTTACATTGTGTAAAAATAATTACAGTAATAAAAAATGTAAGTAAAATATTTGTTTTCATAATAGTATTTTTTAGTTAAGGACAAGGCTCTGCTCTATAACCTGTTATTTTTTTACCACCTGATGCAGGGATTTCATATTGAAAAGATACTGATCTAAGTGGTTTCAGATTTCCATTGGCATCTGTTTTTGCAATGCTGATTCCCGTATTATATTTCTCTAGAATCTGAGCGAAAGCTGATTCCATTCCATCATTCTGACTGCTTCCCGAATATGATGGTAAACTTCCTTGCATATAGTAATTGTAAATAGTATTAAAATCACTTCCCACAGCATAGTTTTTATTAAATATTCTTCCTTCATTTGTCGTATTATCAGCAAACGGATAGGCTAATAAAAAATCTTTAGCCTTTTCTCTATCTGTTATAACGAAAGCATATTTTGTACCATTAAAGCTAAAAACAAATGCAGCCTGAAATGTCAAATAATCTTTAGCATTATTAAGGGCCATATATAAATCTTTTACTGATGGAGGGGCTGCTCCATGACTAGGATGCGTATGTGCAGAAGCAAGATAATCACCTAGTGTAGGAATAATGATATTAATTGATCCTGGATTAGAAGGATCATTATTAGTATAAGGGTCTTGAGCTATAATAGATGATCCTGTACCAACAATAGCCATACCATATTCTGTAAAGCTGTTTGCAGCATGATTTTCAAGTGCTGCTTTTTCAGTAGAAATGGTTGGGGCATTGAGTATATTATTGGCGTTAACTACTGGAACCTTAGCTCGCCCGCAAGGAGTATCTCTTGGAAGAGTAAGAGTGGGTAATGTAGGAGTTCCGTCATTGGTTCCACTTCCCAAACCACTTGTATCTCCAATACTCACACCTCCTCCGGAGCCATCATCTCCAAGACTGGTATCTGCTGTACAAACCAATGCCACTACCGTAAGGTGCTGAGCCGGGTAACCTCCTTCACTCTGCCAGTTACAGCCTCCCCAACTGCTTTCATTTCCCTCGTTATGCTCTCCCGTATAACATGAAAAGTACATATCTACGGTATTGTAGGAGCAGGACTCTGTACCTCCCATCCCTTTATTGGAAATTCCTCCACTATACGTTCCCTGTGCAAGCTCAATGGCTGTCGTTTTACCTGCTGTTTTCACTCCTTTTCCTGAAACTAAGTCAAGCTTTTCCTGGGGAGTAAAATTATAACTTACCAAAAGTTCTTTATAGCCGCCATCGGGTAAAGAAGCCAATACCAGGTTTTCTACAGGCGCATTTTCAGGAGCGTTTTCCCGGATCAGATTGAATGTGTAGGTATGGAAGACAGGTCCATATTCAATGTAGGTTACATGGTCTGTATCAACAGAAACACCATTTGCATAATCAACTGTTTTACCGGATGCATTGGTTTTTATTTTTTGCAGATTGTCCTGTGCTTTTTGCAATTCGGTTTTAAGAACCAGTTGGTGTTTGCTCTGTTCTAAACGGATTGTTTTGGAAGTAGGCCTGAACTGGCTGCTGTTGTTGTATGCTTCCTGTTCTGTCAGTAATTCATTATTTCTGCAGGAGTACAGCAAAGTACTGAGGGCTATCAATAGAAACAGCCGGAGAAATAAATTTTTTCTCATAAATTGGTTGTGTTTTAAGTTGTTAAATATATAAAATAATTCTCACCTCATAGAGAACTCTGGCAAAACTAATAAATAATCATATATCCCATTGACCTGTTTCCGGGAATCCTTGTCCTATTTTCGGGCATCAAAAAGCACAGAGTTCGTTTTTCTTTTTTACATTTGCTGAAAATACCATTTACTATGAACACGCAGATAGGAAATAAAATACGAAGACTACGGGAAAGTAAAGGCTTTTCGCAGGAAGAAATGGCAGAGAGATTACAGATCTCCCGTTCTGCCTACAGCAGGATAGAAAGCGGCGAAACCAACTCTTGGGTAAATCACATCAATAAATTAAGTGAAAATCTAGATGTAAAACCTGAAGAATTACTTTTCAATTCTGACAGTCTTTTTCAAACAAACAATGATAGTTCCGCTGTACAAACAAGCACCCATCAAGATACTCACATTACCATTAATCATCTTTCAGATAAAGTAATAGAACTTTATGAGGAGCGAGTAACTGAACTGAAAGAAAGGGTAAAGCAGCTGGAAGCCGAACTAAAAAAGCACAGCAAGTAAATGACTATTATCATCACTGGAACCTCATCAGGAATAGGGTTTGTACTGGCCGAATATTTCGGAAAAAAGGGTCATAAAGTATACGGTTTAAGCCGGAAGCATACAGAGAGTCAGCATTTCACATCTATCCCGACCGATGTTACCGATAATACAGCCATTCAGAATGCCATCGCTGAAGTTTTAAGAACAGAATCAAGGATCGACGTCCTGATCAATAATGCAGGAATGGGAATGGTAGGTGCCGTGGAAGATTCTACCAAGGAAGATATTTTAAAACTATTCAACCTGAACCTTGTAGGCGCTGTCCAGATGATGAGTGCCGTTCTTCCGAAAATGCGGGAAAACAGGTTCGGAAAGATCATCAATATTTCAAGCATCGGAAGTGAAATGGGGCTTCCGTTCCGCGGATTTTATTCTGCTTCCAAATCTGCTTTGGATAAGGTAACCGAAGCTATGAGGTATGAAGTATATCCATGGAATATTGATGTGTGCTCACTGCATCTTGGTGATATCAAAACAAATATTGCAGAAAACAGGGTAAAAACACAGGTTTCCGAGCCGTACAAAAACATATTTGACAAAGTTTATAATTTGATGAACTCGCATGTGGGTGACGGAACCGAACCTCTTGAGGTGGCAGCTTATGTCGAAAAGCTTTTAGACAAGGATAAGTGGAAAGCCCATTATTATTTTGGTAAATTCGGACAAAAGATCGGAGTTCCACTGAAATGGATACTTCCGCAGGGAACCTATGAAAATCTGATGAAAAAGTATAATAAACTGGATTAAATTCAGTTATTTTAAAAATTATTTAAATATACATTTGAGCCATTAAGAGTATTAAGTTGTTAAGAATGATTAAGTAAGCTTCGCTTATAGATTTAATGGTTTAAATAAATAGAATATTGAAGTTATTCCTGAAAATATTTTTTATCCTGTTCTGCGTTTTTGTACAAGCGCAGAAGAAGCAGTATTGGCTTATTGATACAGAAACCAATGTCAGGAAAAAAGTAAAAGATTCTCTTTCTGCAGCAAAATTTCTGGATTCCTTGTCCCAGAGCAATTACTTCTTCACCAAGCTGAAGGATGTAAAAGTGAAAGGCGACAGCATGGAAATTTTCTATGACAAAGGAAAAAACTTTAACGAAACCTATGTAGACCTTTCCGATTCTGTTGCTCTGAAATTAAAGATCCAGAAGGATTTTTTCACTAAAAATTTAGATTCAACAAAGAAAAGCATCAACAAAAGATATATAGATGACGGATATTCTTTCAGCCGTCTTAAATCCAAATATAAAGGTCAGAAAAACGGCTATCCTGTGATAGAACTGGATATCAACAAAAATGATAAGCGGACCATTAATGGTTTTGTGGTAAAAGGCTACGAAAGGGTTCCTAAAAGATTCATGAAAAATCTGGAAAAAGAATTCAAAGGAAAGACTTATGATGACAAAAATCTTCTGGCAATCAGCAAAAATTTTCAAAGCCATGCTTTTGTCACTCTGGAACGGCCTCCCCAAACTCTATTTACCAAAGATTCCACAAGCATTTACCTGTTTATGGAGAAGAAAAAGACCAATACGTTCGACGGGGTAATCGGTTTCGGGAATGATAAAACAGAAAAATTCACACTGAACGGAACCCTGAATGTCAACTTCAGGAATATGTTCAATGGTTTTGAGACCGTCAATCTTTACTGGCAGAGAAACCCGGACAAAGGCCAGACCTTTGATCTTCAGACCGACATTCCATATCTTCTTAAATCTAATGTAGGAATGAATCTGAAAGTCAATATTTTCAGACAGGATTCTACTTTCGCGAATGTAAAATTCCTTCCTGCTTTTTATTATCACATCAATAACCGCAACAAAATCGGGCTTAGAGGAACATTGGAATCCTCCAGCATCATAGACACTTTATATGTCCAGGGTAAAGATTATAATAAAAAAGGACTCGGGATCTGGTTTGAAATGACGGAGCCTACAGATATTGATCTTTTTCTTTACAAAACAAGGATCAATGCCGGCTATGATTACCTGACAACGACTTATACCAAAGATAATATTAAAGCCAACCAGAACCAATTTTATTTCTTCGGTGAACATAATTATCAAATTTCCGGAAACCATTTTCTCAATATAAAAGCAGAGGGGGCTATGATGGATTCCAAGGTAGAATTCTCTGCCAATGAACTGTACCGTTTTGGGGGCTGGAATTCCATGCGCGGTTTCAATGAAAAGTCTCTTGCCGCCGATTTTTATTATTATGCAGGCCTGGAATACCGGTATCTAATCGGAAGCCAGGCATTCTTCGATTTTTTTGGACAGTACGGACAGCTCAATAACAAATCCTTAAATGTTAAACCTAAACTTTACAGTGTAGGACTTGGATTTAATTTCTTTATTCCGATTGGGCTGATGAGCTTCCAGCTATCGAATGGTAATGAATTCGGAAATCCTTTTAAATTTAACGATATCAAGATCCATTGGGGAATCCTGAGCAGGTTTTAAAAAGAAACAAACTTGGATTTTCCGCGAATAGGTAGCAAGAATTTTTAACGCAAAGGTTTCAGGTAGTATGTCCGGTTTTTAAGATTAGCAAAGAAAGGTGGCTTCGCCACTGAATAAGCGAATGCTATATCCACACGCTTCATCGAATCAATTTTAATTGATTCCCACCTTTGCATCCTAAAATATAAATCATAGGTATTTCAAACTTTGCGTTAAAAAAGCATTCAGTCAAAAACTACTGCATAAAGGATATTATTTTAGTATAAAAAAAGCAAAATATTAAAACAAAACAGTCCTTTCAGTTTTATTATTATGTTAAATATTCATGTTAAAAAATATTAAAAAAGTATTTTTCTTTTAATACCACATTAAAATACTGGTAACACTGCACCGCTAAATTTGCTCTCAAAAAAATGAAGAAGACTTTAGCTACTTTTGCTGTTTTTTTACTCCCCCTTTATCTTACTGCCCAAGAAATTAACATTTCCGGAAATGTAAAATCCGAAAACGGCTCCAGTGTTTCCGGAGTCAGCATTACCGACAAGAACACCGGAAAAACGACGGTGACGGACGAAAGCGGTAATTTTACAATTTCTGCCAACCCGAAAGATATTCTTGAATTTTATGCTCCTGCCTTTTCAATGTATACCGTGGAGGTTTCTTCCAAAAGACAGTATGCTGTTGTTTTGAAAAAAGCGGAAGAGAAGCAGATTGAAGGTGTCGTTATTACTGCTTTGGGAATTGCCAAAAAGAAAGAAAAGATAGGCTATGCTACCCAGGAAGTCGGCACCAAACAGTTTGAAACCATTACAACCCCGAGTATAGGCAATTTATTCTCAGGACAGGTCGCCGGTCTTAATGTTTCCAACCCTACAGGAATGCAGCAGGCCCCGCAATTTACCTTGAGAGGAAACTCTAATCTGGTTTTCGTGGTCGATGGGGTCATTGTTGAAAGAGAAGTTTTCCAGAATTTAGACCCTAACAATATTGAAAACATCAATGTCCTGAAAGGAGCAACTGCTTCTGCATTGTACGGTTCAAGGGGAAGATACGGAGCTGTTTTAATTACCACTAAAAGTGCCAGGAAAAAAGGCTTTTCCGTAGAGTTTTCACAAAATACAATGGTAACAGCAGGCTTTACCAATCTTCCGAAAACCCAAAATGAGTACGGAAACGGATCACACGGAAAATATGAATTCTGGGACGGAGCAGATGGCGGTGTAAATGACGGCGACATGATCTGGGGACCAAAATTTGTTCCCGGACTTAAAATTGCCCAGTGGAACAGCCCGATCAGAGATAAAATGACCGGACAGGTAATTCCTTGGTACGGTGCAGTTTCAGGAACCCAGTACAATGACAAATTAAGATATGAAAGAGTACCTATCGACTGGAAGTATCACGATAACTTAGACACCTTTTTAAAGCCTGCGGTGATCAACAATAACAGTTTCGCAGTAAGCTATAGAAACAATAAGGATATTTACAGGCTATCCGGAAATTTCATGAATTATGATGACAGGATTCCGGGTTCCTATCTTCAGCGCTATGGTGTCAACTTTTCTTCTGAAAATCATTTGGGAGAAAAATTAACCTTCGATACCAAATTCAATTTCAATCAAACTTTTACTCCCAATATTCCCAACTATGACTATAATCCAAGCGGACATATGTACACGATTCTGATCTGGATGGGAGCGGATGTAGACGGGCGAGACCTTAAAAACCACATGTGGATCCCGGGAAAAGAAGGCACTGCCCAGGCCAACTGGAATTATGCATGGTACAATAATCCGTGGTTTGGAGCCGAGTATTACAAAAATAAGAACAGGACCAATGTGATCAATGCTCAGACCGGCCTGGAATATAAAGCAACTGAAGATTTCTCAGTAAAAGGGAAAATATCCATCGTTGAGAATCACAATAAGCAGGAAATATTAAGTCCTTATTCTTACTTCAACTACAGCGCCCCGAGAAGTGGAGGTTATCTCCTGAATGATTCCAAAACATGGAATATGAACTCCGATATCCTAGCTACCTACAAGAAAAAGATATCCGATAACTTCGATTTTACAATCAATGCCGGAGGATCAACATTCTATTATAAGAACGATATCGACAATGCCTCAACTGACGGGCTGAAAATCCCGGAACTATACACGCTGGAAAACTCAACCGGAGCTGTAAAGTATTATGATTACCTCAAGGAAAAGCTGATCTACAGTGCCTATTCAACTATCGATATCGGATTGTACAATGCTTTTTTCATCAACGTTTCAGGACGTAATGACTGGTCTTCTACCCTTCCGAAAGCCAACAGATCTTATTTTTATCCTTCTGCATCGGTAAGTGCAGTAATTTCTAATCTTGTTAAAATGCCGGAAGCTGTTAACCTTTTAAAACTTTCAGCTTCATGGGCCAAGGTAGCTTACGATTTCCAGCCTTATTCAATCAGAAATTACTATCTGAATAATAAGGGAGCCACTTTTAATGGAAACCCGATGTTCAACTATCCTACCATACTCAATGTTGAAAATTCCTTAAAGCCGGAGCAGACCAAATCTTATGAACTGGGATTAAGCGCTGGCTTATTTAAGAACAGACTGACTTTAGATGTTACGTATTTCAGAACATTGGATTATAACAATATCCTGGAATTCCCGGCTGCCCCATCATCCGGTTTTACTTCGCAATATGTAAACGGAAATGAATATACCACTAAAGGTCTGGAGATTTCTTTAGGCCTGGTTCCTATAAAAACAGCCAATTTCACTTGGAGGTCTTTAATCAACTGGAATACGTATGAACAAAAGCTGACTTCTATCTATGGCGATATGCCAAACTACAACAATATCAAGCTCGGTGAACGAATGGACAGTTACTATGATTATACCTGGAAGAAATCTCCGGACGGAAAAGTAGTGCTGAATGCTGCCACAGGAATGCCTACACGAGCAGATGCCCCAAGCAACTTGGGGCACTTCAACCCGGACTGGACTTTCGGATTCAACAATACGTTTAAGTATAAAAAATTCTCACTCAATATCGGAATTGACGGAAGCATAGGAGGTGTTATGAGATCCCAGGTCGTAGAAAAAATGTGGTGGGGCGGAAAGCACCCGAACTCAACTGCCTACAGAGATCTTGAATATGCTAATCCCGGAACCTATTATTTTGTACCGGACGGTGTCAACTATAATGCAGCTACCGGAACCTATACCCCACACACAAAACCGATCAGCTTTCAGGACTGGGCCCAGAACTATCCTTACCAGGCAAGGGTAACGGAAGATGAAAGTGAACTGTTTGCCAATGTTTTCGACAGGACTTTTATCAAACTGAGGTCTGTAGTCCTGGAATATGATTTTTCTTATCTCCTTAATCCAAAAGGAATGATAAAAAATTTCACAGCCAATATTTCAGCTTACAACCTGGCAATGTGGAAAAAATCTAAAAATCTTTACTCCGACCCGGATTACCAGCTCAAGAAAGATAGCAATGACATCCAGGATCCTTCCAGCAGATGGATAGGTATCGGGTTTAATCTTAAATTTTAATTACAAGTATCCTGAACAATGAAAAAGACTATCAATTTTACAGCGAAAAATAATAGAATGACCAAATGGCTAAAATCGGCAGCTTTTGCAGGACTGCTGATCCTCACTTCATGTGAGACCGATCTTGACAAGATCAACGAAAATCCTAATGACCAGGCCAGTGTAGATCCAAAAGTTCTTCTGACGTATGTTTCAAAAGATGCTTTCCAGGTCAACGGTGACAATATGTATACTTCGAGAATGATGATTGGTACTGACGGGGAGAATACCTATCAGTACATGAAATGGAACGATGCCTCTTTCGAGGTATATACAAAAGGGCTTCTGAATACGGTAAAAATGATGCAGGAAGCTGAGAAGATCAACAATAAAAACTACTCTGCCATTGGCAAATTCTACAGAGCTTATTATTTCTTTAATTTAAGTTTGAAATTCGGAAGTATCCCATACACAGAAGCTGTCAAAGGTGAATCCGGAATTACCCAGCCGAAATACGACAGCCAGGAAACAGTAATGGCCGGAATTTTATCAGAACTGAAAGAGGCCAATGATCTCATCAATACCAATGACAAAATTGAAGGCGATATTATCTATAACGGTGATGCTTCAAAATGGAAAAAACTGATCAATTCTTTCCGATTGAAGATTTTGATAACCATGTCTAAAAAAACCACGCTGGGAGGTTATAATGTAGCCACTGAATTTGCTTCTATTGCAGGAAGTCAGCCTTTAATGACATCTATTTCAGATAATGGGGAGCTTAAATTTGCTGATGCGGCAGACAGCAGATATACGATGTTCAACAACAGCGGTTATGGATCAAGTTTATACATGGCCGATTATTTCATCAACCTGTTTAAGGCCAGACAGGATCCGCGTCTGTTTACTTTTGCAGCTCAAACTACAGGTGCGAAAGAAGCGGGAAAACCAATCACAGATTTTACGGGATACAATGGAGGGAACCCAACTTCTTCCTATTCTGACAATGCAGCATTGATCACAGCAAAAAATATATCTAAGGTGAATGACCGTTTCTATAAAGATCCTACCAATGAGCCTTCTTCTGTCTTAAGCTATTCGGAACTGGAATTTATCCTTGCTGAAGCAGCAGCCAGAGGATGGATCCCGGGGCCAGCAAAAACACATTATGACAATGCGATAATAGCAAGCTTTAGTTTTTATCAGACCTATGTAAAAAATCCGGGACAATATTTTTCAGGATTCAATGTGAATCAGTATTTGGCAACTCCATTAGTCGTTTATAATGAGGCTGATCCTCTTCAAACCCGTTTGGAAAAGATCATGACCCAGAAATACATGACGATGTTCCACCAGAGCCAATGGACCTCTTATTATGATTATTTAAGAACAGGATATCCAAACTATCCTCTGCAGACAGGAGTTTCTGCACCATTCAGATTCAGATATCCACAAGCTGAGTACAGCTATAACAGCACCAATTTAAAAGCTGCACTGGCTGCCCAATACGGAGGAAATGATAATATCAATTCTAAACCATGGTGGCTTCAATAAGAACTTAATATTTTATAAAAAAACAGATAAACCGCAGGAAAATCCAATAACTTGCGGTTTATTTCTTATTTTGATTGAACATGAACAGAAGAGAATTTTTAGAAAAATCAAGCCTTTTGCTGGCCGGACTGGGAACTTCAAGCGTTCTTCATCCTGCTATTTTAAAAGCACTGGCCATTGAACCGGCAGCACTGTCTACTTTTTATGATGCAGAACATATAGTAATCCTGATGCAGGAAAACCGTTCTTTTGACCATGCCTTCGGAGCATTGAAAGGAGTAAGGGGCTTTCTTGACAAAAGAGCTTTCGTTAAAGAGGATGGCCATTCCGTTTTTTTTCAAAAAGATGATGCCGGAAAATATGCCTCGCCTGCAAGGTTGGATCTCAGAAATACAAAATCTACGTGGATGAGTTCCCTGCCTCACTCCTGGTCGGATCAGCAGAAAGCATTAAACAAAAGAAAATATGACAGGTGGCTGCAGTTTAAGGCCTCCGGAAATAAGGATTACAAAAATATTCCGCTTACCTTAGGCTATTACAACAGGGAAGATCTTCCTTTTTATTACCAGCTGGCGGATGCATTCACCATATTTGACCAATATTTCTGCTCTTCACTTACAGGCACCACCCCGAACAGGCTTTTCCACTGGTCGGGAACACTTAGGGAACAGCAAAACGGAAAAGTGAAAGCCAATGTATACAATGAAAACATTGATTATGACAAAGCCAGGCAGGCACACTGGAAAAGCTTTCCTGAACTATTAGAGGAGCAGAATATTTCATGGAAGATCTACCAGAATGAGATCAGCCTTCCGAAAGGTATGTCCGGAGAACAGGAAGCATGGCTGAGTAATTTCACCGATAATCCCATTGAATGGTTTTCAAAATTCAATGTCAGGTTTTCAAAAGGTTATCATCAGAATATCCCTAAAATCATTGCTTACCTGAAAGAGGAGATCGGAAAAAAGCCAGATCAGAAGAAAAAACTAGAAGCAATGATTGCTGAGTTTGAAGAAGATCTGATCAGATATACTCCCGAAAATTATTCTAAACTCTCGCAGCGGGAAAAAAATCTGCACGAAAAAGCGTTTACCACTAATATTAATGACCCTGACTATTGGAACTTAGAAATCGGAAATGATGAAAACGGGGAAAGGCTCGTTGTCCCGAAAGGAGATGTGCTGTTCCAGTTCCGGAAAGATGTGGAAGAAAAAAAGCTTCCGCTGGTTTCATGGCTGGTAGCTCCTGAACATTTTTCGGACCATCCCGGGTCACCGTGGTATGGCGCCTGGTATATCTCGGAAGTTTTAAATATTCTGACCCAGGATCCTGAAACCTGGAAAAAAACAATTTTCATTATCAATTATGATGAAAACGACGGATATTTTGACCACGTGCTTCCTTTTGCCCCTCCGGTCAATCCAAGTCAGAAAGTGGATATGAATGGTAAAGAAGGAGCAGAGTATGTAGATCAATCCCAGGAATATATGTCAACCCTTCCTTTGAAAGACCATGAAAGAATAGAAGGTACTGTAGGTTTGGGGTATAGAGTGCCGATGATCATTGCATCACCCTGGACAAAAGGAGGCTTTGTCAATTCTGAAGTTTCCGATCATACGTCCGTCCTGCAGTTCCTGGAGAAATTCATTCAGAAAAAATACAGCAAAAATGTTGAAGTGGATAATATCAGTGATTGGAGAAGGGCAATTTGTGGTGATCTGACTTCGGCTTTTAATTCTTCAAATACCAAGGCACCTCAAATGAACTATCTTGACCAAAAAGAATATGCAAAGACCATTAATGCTGCCAAAAGTAAACCTGTTCCGGATCTTAAATGGTATGCAGAAAATGAAATCAGTGACAGTCTTCTTGAAATTCAGGAAAGAGGAACCAGGCCATCCAACCCGCTTCCCTATCATTACCATGTCAACCTGGAAAACGGAAAGATCAAAATGACGAATTTAAAAAAAGCCGGAGTTCCCTTGTTAATTTATGACAGAATGCAATTGAGCAGTAATAATAATTATCACTTCTCTTATGCCCTGTATTCAAAACAGGCACTTTCACATGCTGTCAACCCTGGAAAATATGATTATGAGGTTTTCGGACCTAATGGCTTTTTCAGGAAATTTAGTGGAAACAACAGCCCTGAAATAGAAGTACAGTTGATTGATAACGGTTTGAAGAATCAGGTAGAATTGATTTTCAGAAAGAAAAAGGCAGATGTGTCTGTTTCCTTGGAAGACCTGTATGAAGAAAATAAAAAAACAATCATCTTACATCAGACGGAGGAAAAAATAACGGTTGATCTCAACAAAAATAAAGGATGGTATGATCTGAAAGTAATACTTGATGATCATATCTGGCATTTTGCCGGAAGAACCGAAACCGGAAAAGTTTCCATTTCGGATCCACACTGGGCTTAATTAAAGATAAAAAAATAAAAGCCTTGTACTGTTTTGTGCAAGGCTTTTATTATGATTACAATCATAGTTTAAGATAGTAATTTTATATAATTTTCATATATTATTCTAACCAATAATGTAATATTATAACGAAATAATTAATAATATTTAAAAAAGAAAATTTTATCGTTATATATTGCCGATTTTCATTAACTTCACCTAACAAAATCAACAACATCATGAAAACATTAAATCTAAGCCTTGCAGTATGCCTAATTACAGCCGCATTTTCCGGCAACTTACAAGCACAGGATACCAATACAGACAATCACACCATCACAATTTCTATTCCCGAAGTTGCACTGGTAGATATTGAACCAGCTGCTACGAAAAACATTACATTAGGCTTTACGGCACCTACGGAAGCAGGTAACCCTATCACACCGACAACATCCAATACTACACTTTGGCTGAATTATTCGTCTATCAAATCTGTAGCAGACCCTACGCGTAATGTATCTGTAAAAGTAAATGCTCTTATTCCCGGAATTGACATCAATGTAACAGCAGCAGCGGCTACAGGAAGTGGAGCCGGTACACTGGGTACACCGGCAGCACAGCTTACACTGAGCGCGGCAGACCAGACTATCATTTCAGGAATCGGAAGTGCTTACACCGGAAACGGAGCCAATAACGGACACAATCTTACGTATGCTCTGGCAGCAGGAAGCGGTCCTGGAGGAGTAGCCGCATATGCCGATTTACAGGCAACGGCAACTACCGTAGCTACAGTCACTTATACAATCGCAGACAACTAGTTTGATTTCAATGTAAGATAAAACAAGAAGAAGTCGTCTATCAGCTTCTTCTCAGTTTTATATTGCCGGGACTTTAATTTAACCTTTACATAATTATGATAAAGCGCATTTTCCTTTTGGTATTCCTGATGCTGCAGTTTAGTTTTTTATATGCAGGTATTGTCGTTCTGAATGGTCTTACCCATACTTATAAAGTTGAAAACGGAAAAGTGTACAAAGGGAAAATCGGCATTGAAAATACAGGCACTACCCCTCAGAGCGTAAAACTGTTTTTACAGGATTTCAGTTATAAGGCGGACGGCTCTATACACTATACTGAAATACATACTCATAAAAGAAGTAATGGCGACTGGATAAAGCTTAATACAAACCTGATCACCTTAAAGGGAAAGGAAAAAACCGAAGTATTCTATGAAATTACAGTTCCCGACCATCCTGCTGATCCGGGAAGCTATTGGAGCGTCATCATTGTTGAACCGGTAGATGAAATTAAGCCGAGCAATGATAAAGCAGGAGTAAACATCACTTCTGTGATACGCTATGCTATCCAAGTTATTACTGATTATGAAACAGAAAAAGCAAAGCCTGATCTTAAATTTGAAAGTGTAAAAATAGAAAAGGAAGACGGAAAACAAACCGCAAAAATTGCAATAGCGAACAACGGTAATCTCTATTGTAAACCAACGGTAAGCATTGAAATATACAACCGGAAAACCGGCGAGCGGCTCGGGAGCTATACGAGTATCCCGATGGGATTATTACCACAAACCTCCAAATCATTTCATATTGATATCAGCAAAGTTCCGGCAGATCATTATAAAGCCGTTCTTATAGCCACCGATGAAGAAGAAAATGCATTTGCACTCAATGTGGAATTAGAAGTAAAGAATGATTAAAAACTGGATTTTATATATCGTCCTATTATCACTATTCCCGGCACATATTTTTTCCCAACAGCTGCCCAATTCATTGGCCGGCAAAAAAGATAGCCTAATGCCGGGCATGTCTACTTCTATTTCCTTTGCCTTAGAAAACACTTCAGCTGAAAACAAGATATATGATATTACCGTTACCGCTTCAAGCCCTTTCATCACACCTATTTTAGAAAAAGCAGAACTTAAAATATCAGCCAACGAAAAAACAGTTTACATTGTTCCTATCCGTATTGCTGCAGAAGCGGCCCAAGGCCTGTATTCTGTTATTCTGCATGGAACAGATCAGCAAGACGGAATAACTTTTACAAAAACCACGCAGATCACAATTTCAGGAAACAGAAAGCTCAGTTTGATTGCACTAAATTCACCAGAGTTTATCCGGGCAGGTGAAACCATACGGGCCTCCTTTCTTTTGAAAAACAATGGAAACATCACTGAAAACCTGATCTTGGAAAGTAAAAATGCTATAGTGGATAATGATGCCTCTATAACTTTAGCCCCTAGCGAATCAAAAGTAATCAGCATTTATAAGATCACCAATTCAGAGCTTGGGCAAAATGAATTTCAGAATCTCAATCTTTCTGTTTTTTCCCCAGGTAACCAAAAAGAAAATCAGACGGCCTATGTAAGTGTAAAGGTGATATCGGTAAGGCCTGTAGAAGGTGACATTTACCACAGGCTTCCTGTTTCGGCATCTTTGTCTTTTATAGGAATGAAGAATATGGGTATTTATGATGATGGATTCCAGGGGGAAATATACGGGAAGGGAAGCCTGGACAATGAAAATAAAAACCAGATCGAATTTCATGCAGTATCGGCCAATCCTGTTGAATTCAATTCTTTTACCCAGTATGAAGAATATTTTATTAATTATAAAAGAAACAATTTTTTTGTCCATCTTGGGGATAAGATGTATTCAGCGTCTTACTTAACTGAGTTTGCCAGGTATGGCCGTGGTGCGGAAATCCGTTATGATTTAAAAAAGGTCAACATTGGGGGCTTTTACAATCATCCAAGGTTTTTCCGGGATATTAAGAATGAGTTTAATATATATTCAACCTTTAAAATCCGAAAAGAGTCTGAAATTACAGCAGGATATCTTTATAAAATTCCGAGGAAGGGAGAAATTAATTTCGGGAATATCAGGCTCTACTCCGAAACTCATCTTCCTTACACTGCCGCGAAGTTCAAAATTTCAAATAACATAAGTCTTTCCGGGGAGGCTGCATACAGTAAAAATGAAGAAATGGATGGAACAGCCTATATGGCCCAGGCTCAGGCGACCTTTGAAAGGCTTAACGGTAATGTCATGTACATGAGGGCAAGTCCTAAGTTTGCCGGATATTTTACCAATACCAGTACATTTAACGGGAATCTTCAGTATAGCCTTTCCAGAAAGATCAATGTTTTTGCCAATTATGTACAGGACGCCAGAAACTTTGGAAGAGACACTTTATTTCTTGCAGCACCGTACAGAAGTTTCCTTCAGTACGGCATACAGTATAAATATCTGCAAAACGGTCTGGTGACACTTTATAACGGATTTCAGAAGTATCAGGACCGCCTGGAACCCAAACAATTTGATTATTATGAACGGTATTTTAAAATAAGTATAGATCAGCAGATAGGAATATTCCAGGTAAATCTTCAGGGGCAGTTTGGAAAAACGAATAACTATCTGAGTGGATTTAATGGAAATTCAAGTTTTTATACCACTAACATAGCCTTTGAAAAATTTAAAACATCTTTCAACATTTATGCAAGCTATGCGATTACTTCAAGGTATCAGATGCAGAATGAGAGACAAATCTATTACGGAGCCAGAATCTTCAGTAGGTTTTCTGACAATACCAGCTTAAGTCTTTTTTATCAGAATAATTATATGCCTGAAGAATATTTCAGAGACAGAAATCTTTTTGAAATTTTATTTCATCAGCAGCTGTTTCCAGGCAGTGAACTGGATCTGTCCGGAAGATATTCGTTACAACGCGGACAACTGGGCAATAAGGATTTTATATTTTCATTACGCTATACAATGCGCCTCAATCTACCTGTACAAAAAACTGCCGAATACACTTCTTTATCAGGAAACATCAGTAATCTGGGAGTAAAAAAGACGGGAGGAATCAAATTAATGCTTGGCAGCAATTTATCCGTTACAGATCAAGACGGAAATTACTTCTTTAAAAACATTGTGCCTGGAGATTATTTTCTTGAAATAGATCGTTCTACAACAGAAATTAATGATATTCCCAATATTTCTTTACCTGCATCATTACATCTCATCAATAAAGAAAATACATTCAATTTTGGGTTAACGACTGCATCAATGATTAAAGGAATGATTCTTATTTCTGAAGATGAAGAAAAAAATCAATACAGTTTTGCGCAGTTTCAGCCTGAAAAAGAAAAAAAGAAAAAGCAAAGTATCGTTATTGAAGTCTCAGATGGTGAACAAACTTATAGGAAAATAGTATTTATAGGGGAAACATTTGATTTCACCTATCTGCGTCCGGGAGAATGGAAAGTTAAACTTTACAGAAACGGCTTGGACAAACGGTATAAAATAGCTGCAGATTCATTTCAATTAACTCTTAAACCCTCGCAAACTCAGAGCATAGCTATTCATATTGTCAAACAGCAAAGTGAAATTAAATATCAACAGGAAACGATAAAGGTAGGATACAACGCAATAAAAAAGAAAAAATGAAATTAAAAGATCATATCATATGCCTCATTTTCTTAACGATGTCCAGCACAATATTTTCACAGACTCTTATTGCTGTGAGCCTTCCTGTTGTCACTCTGCTGGATGTAGAGCCGGCAGGAACTTTTACTTTGAATTTCACTGCTCCCACGGAAGCAGGACAAGCTTTGACTGTTCCAGCAGCCAATACTACAAAATGGGTCAATTATACTTCCGCCATCGCATCCGGAGGGCTTACCAGAAGGGTTACAGCTTCTATCAATCAGCTTATTCCGGGAGTCAATATAAGTATACAGGCCGCTGCAGCTTCAGGTGCCGGAGGTGGAACATTGGGTACATCATCGGGGCCGGTTACTTTATCCACAACGGCAGCAACCATTATCACAGGAATAGGAGGTGCTTATACAGGTACCGGAGCCAATAACGGACACAGACTTACCATCAGCCTTGCCATAAATACTTATGCTAATCTTTCAGCCATAACCAACACACCTGTTGTCATAACATATACTATCACCGAATAAATTAAAAAGAATGGAATGCACCAGCATAATTACACGCTATAAAAAACTTCAGGCAAAGTATGTCTGTATTGTTCTTATAATCTTTGGCTATGGTTGTAAAGCACAGTCGGTAACAGTTTCGGGTACCAACTGGACAGTAAGTATTCCCAGCATTACAGAAGCAGGAAATAATTATGCCGGGACCTATACCAGTGCTACCAACCAGACTATTCTTAATGTTGGTTTACCTGCTTTACTCGGAAGTGTAAAAGTATATGTTCATTATGAAGCTAATCCTACATGGAACAATTCCTTAATACTATCCGCTAAAAGAACAAATAACGGAACCACTTTATGTGTAGGGTGCAGCATATCAGGAGGAACTGCTTATCAGACGGTAACTCAAACTGCTATTGAATTATTCAGAATATCCACTATCTTATCAGTTACGTCTTATACCGGAATTAATATACAGTACCAGCTAAGCGGGGTGTCTGTAACTATTCCTGCAGCAACATACAACAGTAGAATAGTTTTCACTGTAAGCAACTAATTGGTAATGGGAATTATTTTAAGATCAATGATCAGCCATAGCTGATGATTGGTCACTTGACTACAAGGTCTTGCCCTCATTACTCATTACCCATTACCCATTACTCATCATATAGGTAT